>CALJDK010000011.1 GCA_938023735.1 uncultured Acidimicrobiales bacterium | reverse complement strand
GGCAAGCTCAAAATGCAGCAGGATTCGCACGGCAAACGGTTCGGGTTTCGACGTGGCCACCGCAAGCACCCAACCCGCATCGCGGAACCGGCGCAACATGTCGACGATGCCCGGGTAGACCTCGTTCTCGAACATGCCGTGGGTGGCAAAACGCTCTCGGTATGCAGCGATGGCATCGGCAATTTTGTCGGCCGGCACCCCGAGTTCAGCGAAGCTCTCTTGAAGCGGAGGGCCAATGCAGCGGCTCAGGTCACCATGACCGCGCGTAGCAACGCCTACGGCGGCCAGACCGGTTTCGATGCACGACACGATGCCGACTTTTGGGTCGGTGAGGGTGCCGTCGAGGTCAAAGAGGGCGACGGGCAACGCATCGGGCTCGGCGGGAGTTAAAGATTCGTGCCTGATTGGTTCAGCCGAGGAGATGGCGCACCTCGGCGGCGATACCTTCGGCGTTCAGCCCCAATTCGGCCAGGATGGCTTCGGCTTTACCCTGCGGCACGTAGCTCACCGGCACGCCGATGACCTTGACGCGTGCTGCCGATCCGGTTTCGCACACCTGATCGCGAATGGCATCGCCGATGCCGCCGCTGCGAAGGCCGTCCTCGGCGGTGACGATGAACTGGTGAGCTGACGCATCGGCGACCATGTCGGGGTCGAGGGGCTTGACCACCCGTGGGTCCCAGACGGTGACGTCGATTCCTTCGGCGGCGAGAATTTCGGCCGCTTCAAGGCAATCGATCAGCATTTTTCCGACGCCGATGAGGCAAACGTCGGCGCCGCCCGAGCGGGCCTTGCGGGCACTGAAACCGTGGCCGACTTCGTTCTCGGCAACCTCGATCGCAGTGGTCTTTGACCACCGAAGCGCCGATGGGCCGTCGCAAAGTTCGACCGCGTCTTCGAGCATGACCTGGAGTTCCTGATAGCTCGATGGTGCAAAGATGGTCATTCCCGGCACCTTGGACAAGAGAACCATATCGAGCACGCCATGGTGCGATGGTCCGTCGTCGCCGGTGATTCCGGCCCGGTCGAGGCAGAAGATGACCGGGAGTTCGTGCAGTCCGACATCGAGGTTGACCTGGTCGATTGCTCGGGTGAGGAACGTCGAGTACAGCGCGAAGACCGGGCGGAGGCCGCCCATGGCCATTCCGGCGCAGGCAGTGACGCCATGTTGTTCGGCGATACCGACATCGAAACACCGATCGGGGAACCGCTGGCTGAACGGGAGAAGCCCGGTGCTGTCGGGCATCGCGGCGGTGATAGCCACGATCTCGGGGTTGTTCTCGGCCTGCTTGATGAGGGCTTCGGTGAACGCCGCGGTGTAGCTGCCAACTTTCACCGAACCCATGTCGTGCATGTTCTTGATGGGGTCGTCTTCGGCCGGGGCGTAGCCGCGGCCCTTCTGGGTGAGCACGTGAACAACGGTGGGACCGCTGAACCGCTTGGCATCTTTCAATGCCTGTTCGAGTCCTTCGACATCGTGACCGTCGAATGGGCCGAGGTACCGGACTCCGAGGTTCTCAAAGAACGCTGGCGGCTCCCAAAGTTCGCGGATTGCGGCTTTGGTTGCGCCGATGCCTCGTTCGACCTGCTCGCCGACCCACGGAATGTTCTGGGCGATGCTCTCCATACGTGCTTGGCGACGCATGTAGACCGGGTTCGAGCGGATACGCACCAAGCTCTCGCTGAGCATCGACACGGTAGGCGCATAGGAGCGGCCGTTGTCGTTGAGCACGATGGTGACATCGCTGCCCGAGTGTCCGAGGTTGTTGAGGCCTTCAAACGCCATGCCGCCGGTCATGGAGCCATCGCCGATTACCGCAACGATTCGCCGCTTCGGGGTATTGAGGGTGGCTTGCGCGGTTGCCAGGCCGTGGGCATACGACAGCACAGTGGAGGCGTGGCTGTTTTCGATCCAGTCGTGTTCGGATTCGGACCGGCTTGGGTAGCCCGATAGGCCGCCTTGCTTGCGGAGGTTCTCGAATTTCGACGTACGGCCGGTCACCATCTTGTGCACATATGCCTGGTGGCCGGTGTCCCACAACAAGATGTCGTTGGGCGAATCGAAGACCCGGTGCAGTGCAAGCGTGAGCTCGACAACGCCAAGGTTTGACCCAAGGTGCCCTCCAGCCTTGGACACTGTGGCGACGATGAAGTCACGGATCTCATCCGAGAGCGCATCGAGCTCGCGATAGTCGAGCTTGCGAAGGTCGGCGGGCGAGGAGATGGAGTCGAGAAGCGGTGCCATGAGTGTGAGGCGTTTCGACGCTCAGCCAGAGGATCGGGTCGAGGGTGGAAACGTCGCTATTCTCATCGTAACCGGATCACGAACCAGCATCGGTGTTAAGCCGATGAGGTCTTTGTGATGATTTTGTGTGCTGCGGCTTGTCCGAGTGGCGTAACTGCCCGGGCGATGCCGTAGCCAGCGGCCAGGGCAACGAGTCCGCCGACGGCGTCAATCCAGTAGTGATTGCCGGTGACGACGATGGCAAACACCGTGAGAATCGGGTACGCCGAGAGCAGCGACTTGGCGGTTCGATTGGTGAGAACCGGTACGACCGCCAGCGCGCACCACAGCGACCAGCCGAAGTGAAGGCTAGGCATCGCCGCATATTGGTTGGAGATTTCGGCCATCGGGCCGGTGTCGAACGACCACAACCCGCCGTATTCGGCGACGGTGTCGACGAAGGAGTATTTGTCGCCACCGAAGCTGGCGCCACCAAATTCGCCGCCGACGTTCAGCAGTCGGGGCGGCATGAGTGGGAACGTAGAAAACCCGATCAGCGCTATAGCCGTTGTAGCGGCGAAGGTGGTGCGACAGATCCCGTAGCGGTCTGAGGCCTTTCGATAGAGGTAAACAAAGCAGCCAATGGTGACGGCGAAGTGCAGCGTGCCGTAGAAGATGTTCCAGAACCGAAAGAACGCGGCGGAGTCGCCGAACCACGACTGAATGCGCTGCTCGTGGAAGAGCCCGAGTGCTCGTTCGGCATCGATGACCTTGATGGCATTGTCGTAGGCCAGCCGAGGTTCGACGGCTGCCGAACCGAACTGGTTCCGCACGAGCGAGTACACGACGTAGAACGCAATCACGGCCGCGACTTCAATCCACCATCGTCTTCGTGATGTTGCCGCCACCGTGGGCGGGCTCAGATCGGCCGTAAGGCTCAACGCGCTTGCTCGATTCGGTTGTGCTGGTCATCCCGCTCAGCGAAATGAGCCTAGCGCCAATCATCCCGAGGAACGGCTCACTGAACGATGTTCAAGTCGGCCCTCGCAGATGTCGATCACTTCGTGAGATACGCAACCGCTCAGAACGAGAAGGGACCCGGCTTCATGGCCGCCTCGACCAAGAAAACTCAAACCGACTCGCCCGTATCGCCGCCGAAGGCACGGACCAACAACGCCGTAGTCATGATGCTCGCTGTTTTTGCACTGGTGGCGGCGGCGTGTGGACAGGCTGCGGTCGAGACCAGCCAGGATGTACCGGTTGCCGAGGTGGCCGTGGTCGAAAAGGCCGACGCCCCAACCGACACGGAATCTGGGTCTGTCGATGAGGCGGACGACGCAGTCGACGAGCCAGAGCCTGCAGCTCAGGAAGCTGGCGGGGTGGAAGATGTCACCTCGACGCCAAGCACCGTTCCCGAAGATTGGGACCCCTTTGGCGGAGACACCACGTCTGACACCACTGCGGTTGTGACGGTCCCAGCCCCGGCCGAATCGGTACCCGAGACACTTGCGTTCTCGGCCGACGCCACTGCCGATTACCAGACCATGCTCGTCACACTCGAGACCGAAATTGGTGCGGGCGAAGACACGCTGACGATGAGTGGCCAGGGAGCGGTCGACGGCAACACGACGGCCATGCAGGTGACCTTCGGTGGGGCCTTTACCGCGATGTTTCGCGGTTCGGGTTTGAACCGCGACACCCTCGGTCAGCCAATGACAATCATTGCCGACGGCCAGCATTCGTTCGTGAAGTGGAAGGTGCTGAACGACCTCGCCGATCTGGGCGACACCTGGGTATTTGCTCCCGTCGACGCCGACACGGTGCCGCTGATGGATCAGACGATCTATGACCCCTCGACCTACCTCGACATGCTCTACAGCGCTGGCGACGACGTCAAAGAGGTCGGAACCAAAGAACTCGGTGGCAGAACGGTCACCGGATACTCCGGTTCGTTCGACACCGGCGACCTCGGCGCTAACTCCGACGTACAGAACTATGTCGATGGCTCGGGAAGCTCGCTCAACGACGTGACGACCACGGTGTGGATCGATGACGACGACCTGGTGCGCCAGATCGAGGCCGACTACGGAATCGCTGGATTGTTCTATCGAACGACAATCACCTTCTCGGCCTATGGCGAGCCGGTGAACATCGACGTGCCAAGCACCAGCGATGCGGTTCCGATGAGCGCTCTTGAGTCGACGCTTGGTTAGCGCGGACTAGGAGCTCTGGAGTCGCTCGAGGAACCGGTCAGTATCGACCAGGACCCGAATGACCTGACCTTGGGCGATGATCGATTCGGCCTCGGTTACTTCCACCGCAAAGGTGAGTCGCCGGCCATCGACCCGCTCGAGCAGCGCGGTGGCCTCAACCTCGGCGCTAACCGCCGACGGTTTGAGGTGGTCGATATGAACCCGCATGCCCACCGTGGTGGTTGCAGGGTCGAGTTCGGGTGCCACAGCAGCAACGGTGGCTTCTTCGGCCAGGGCAATAAGGCGCGGTGTCGCGAGAACCGGAACATCGCCCGAACGAAACGCAATGGCGAGGTCATCCTCGGTGACGGTGAGAGTTGCGACGCCCTTGCGTCCTGATTCGAGTGGCACGAGCGGTACAGTAAGCGTCTTAGTTGCCCGAGGCCAGTATTGGGCCAAACTTCCGAAGGAACCACATGCTCGACGAAGCACTTGTAGCGTCAACCATTTCCCGTGCTCTGGAAACCGGCGGTGAATTCGCCGAGGTCTTTGTTGAAGACAAGCGGTCATCGTCGGCCGTGCTCGACGACGGCAAGATCGAAGAGCTCACCTCTGGCCGCGACCGCGGTGCGGGAATCCGAGTGGTCGTTGGTGACACCACCGGGTTCGCTCATACGGCAGATCTGAGCGCCAAGGGTCTTGGCGAGGCTGCCGATGCTGCGGCTGCTGCGGCCAAGGGCGGCGGTGGCGGAACCCGCACCGTCTCACTCACTCGCCAGGACGCTCCCAATCCCAACAACGTTGCCGTGTACCCGGCCGACGTACCCAAGGGCACAAAGGTCGAACTGCTTCAGCAGGCCGATGCTGCGGCCCGGGAAGTCAACGAGGCCATCAGCCAGGTATCGGCCCGCTATGGCGATAGTCGTCGCCAGATCATGGTGGCCAACAGCGATGGTCTGCTGGCAAGCGACGATCAGGTCAAGACGCTGTTCTCCGTTGGCTGTATTGCCGTGGGCGATACCGGCATGCAGACCGGCCGCGAAACCGTGGGTCATACCATTGGTTTCGAGCTGTTTGACGCCCACGACGTTTCCGAGATCGCCCGCACCGCAGCCAACCGAGCCGTTACCAAGCTCGATGCCATCGCCGCGCCAAGCGGCACCATGCCCGTGGTCGTTGGCCCGGGTGGCGGCGGCGTGTTGTTCCACGAAGCCTGCGGTCATGGCCTCGAGGCCGACCTCGTAGCCAAGTCGGCATCGGTATTCGCCGGTCGCAAGGGCGAGCAGGTCGCCACCGACCTCATCACCCTTATCGACGACGGCACCATGAGCACCGAGTGGGGAGCGTTCTCCATCGACGACGAAGGCCGCCCGGCGCAAAGCAACACGCTGATCGAGAACGGCATCCTCACCGATTACATGTGGGATCACCTTCGGGCCCGCAAAGAAGGCCGGCCCAGCAGTGGTAACGGCCGTCGCCAGAGCTACCAGCACCTGCCGATGGTGCGGATGACAAACACCTACATCGCCAATGGCCCCGATAGCCCCGACGACATCGTGGCCGCCACCGAGAAGGGTGTGTACGTTGCGCAGCTTGGTGGGGGACAGGTCAACACCACCACCGGCGATTTCGTGTTCGGCATGCTCGAGGCCTACCTCATCGAAGACGGCAAGATCACCACGCCACTGCGTGAAGGCAACCTCATCGGCAACGGCCCCGAGGTACTCACCCGCATCGACATGCTCGGCAACGACTTCGCCATGGGCTCGCCCGGGACGTGCGGCAAGGACGGCCAAGGCGTTCCCGTCGGCGATGGCACCCCGACCCTTCGGGTAACTGCGCTCACCGTCGGAGGCACCGCAGCATGACCGAGCTTCTCGCGCTTGCCGATCAGATTCTGGCCCACGCCGGCGATGGCGAACAGCTCGAAGTAGTGGCCGTGAAATCCAAGGACACCGAGATTCGGGTGTACGAGGGCGACATCGAATCGCTCGCCACCGCCGAGTCTCAGGGTGTCGGCATTCGAGTAATCGCCGACAATAAACAGGGCTTCGCCTACGCCGGATCGCTCGACATGGAGGTCATCCTCGAAACGCTCACCGAGGCGCGCGACAACGCAACTTTCGGCACGCCCGATGAGTTCCTGGGCCTTGCCGAACCCGATGGCGTGGAGCCGGTCGAGCTCGACCTGTACCGCGACGTCAACGCCGCCGACACCAACGCCAAGATCGATCTGGCCAAAGAGCTCGAGAAGGCCGCAGCCGGAGCCGAGCCACGAATCACCGCAGTGGAGAGTGCCGACTACTACGACGGGGCCTACGAGGCTGCCGTCGCCAGTACCACGGGCATCCGGTCGGCCAGCCAGGAATCAACAGCGTATGTTTCGGTGAGCGTGCTCGCGAGCGAAGGCGACGACACCCAAGATGGCTATGGCTTTGCTGTTGGCCGCGAACTCGCCGACCTGGATATCTCCAAAGCTGCGGCCGACGCTGCCGAACGGTCCACCAAGTTGCTTGGCGCCAAGCAGGCCCCTACCGAGCGGCTCACCATTGTGCTCGACCCCTACGTCGCGGCGCAGTTCATCAGCATCATCTCGTCAACCCTGAACGGCGAAATGGTTCTGAAGGGCCGATCGCCCTTTGCCGAACGGGTCGGCGAGACGGTCGCCGCAACCCAGGTAACCCTGGTCGACAACCCAACCGACCCCCGCCACTTCACGGCCAGCGCTGCCGACGGCGAAGGCATGGCCACCCGCCGCAACGTGCTCATCGACGGTGGCGAGCTCAAAGGTTTCGTGCACAACTGTTACACCGCCCGGCGGGCCGGAACCGAAACCACCGGCTCTGCTGTACGTGGTGGGTTCAAGTCGACCCCAGGGGTCGGAACCCGTGCGGTATCGATCGCTCCTGGCGCGACCTCGCGCAACGATCTCATCGCCGGAATCGACAACGGGCTTCTGGTTACCAGCGTTGCCGGTCTGCACTCGGGTGTGAACCCCATCAGCGGCGATTTTTCCACCGGTGCATCGGGATTGCGGATCCGTAACGGCGAACTCGCCGAACCGATCCGTGAGGTAACCATCGCCTCGACGTTGCAGAAGATGCTGCTCGACGTGATGACCATCGCCGACGATGTCGAATGGTTGCCGATGTCGGCGACCGGCGTGAGCATTGCGATCGGCGATATAACAATGTCGGGTAGCTAGCCGATAGAAGGTCCTACCTCGAGGAAATACATGTCTACCTTCCCCGCAGCGGCTCGCGCCGCCTTCTCTGAACGACGCGGCATCGTCGCGCTGCTCATCATGGCCGTCGCTGTGATGTTTGGCGGCGAGGCCTTTGCCCAAGTCAGTGCTCAAGATGGCGAGGCGGTTTTGGTAAACGACATCGAACTCACGTGGCTCGATGCCATCATCCTTGGGTTGGTCGAAGGAATCACCGAGTACCTGCCCGTCAGTTCCACTGGCCACCTTCTCGTGGTCAACGAATTCCTCGGTCTCAACGAGACCGAAGAGGCCGAGCTTGCGGCCGACACCTTCGCCATCTGTATCCAGTCGGGCGCGATTCTGGCCGTGCTGTTCCTCTACTGGGAGCGCATCCGCCAGATGCTCGACGGTCTGCTCGGCAAGAGCGAAGAGGGCCGCCAGATTCTTATCGCCGTGCTGGTTGCGTTTATCCCCACCGTCATCATCGGCCTTACTCTCGATGAAGCCGTCGGCGACGCACTATTCGGTGTGCTGCCTATCGCCATTGCGTGGGTCGTGGGCGGACTCGTCATTCTTGCCTTGCAGCGGGCGAGCTGGTTCGAGCGCACCACCGAAGAACTCGGCGACCTCACCATGCGAAGTGCCTTTATCATCGGCGCCATGCAGGCGATTGCCCTTTGGCCTGGTGTCAGCCGCTCGATGACCGTCATCATCGCCGGTGTGCTCATGGGCCTCAGCCTTCGAGCAGCCGTCGAGTTCAGTTTCCTGCTCGGTCTGCTCACCCTCACCGCCGCAACCGCCTTCGTGGGCCTCAAAGACGGCGCCGAGATGATACAAACCTTCGGCGTGGTGAACCCACTCATCGGCCTCATCGTTGCCTTCGTGTCGGCAGTGGCCGCGGTGAAGTGGATGGTGAACTGGCTCAACGAAAAGGGCTTCGAGGTCTTCGGCTGGTATCGCCTGGCAATCGGTATCGGTGCCTTGATTCTCCTCGCTACGGGCGTCTTGGGCTAGCCGTCGCCAACGGAAACCAGCACCACGGCTCCGGTGGTGTTCGCTTCGACCAAAGCCAGTGCATCGGCTTCGGTAACTTCGATGGTGACGGCCGTATCGTCGACCGTAAGGACCCTGGCGTTGCGTACCACGATGGTGGTCTCGCGCACCTCGCCGCTGATGAGCGGATCGTTTACGGCGACGGCGTGGACCATGCTTCCGCTATCGATCTCGGGAAAACCGGCGGCACGCGGAAGAGCTACCCCAACCAACCCCGGTCCCGGGGCAGTTTGTCGGACTGTTTCTTCGGTCTGCGCAACCCCGTCAATCGTGGCGGTGGCCGCCGTAGTGGGCGCATTGGATTGGCTAGCCCCCGGTGGAGACAGGGCTACAGCGATAGCGACGGCGATGCCGGCAGACAACAACCGCCAGGCGGTTTGATGCCGGCCGGCGAGATACCGCAGACGGGTAAATGGCCGGGCAGCCCCGGTTCGGTGCCGTGGGCGCGAAAGGCGTTGAGGGCGCGGTGTACCGATGGGCGATAGCGACGAGCGCTCGAGCATAGAAACTCCAAAAGACCGACCAAGTGGGCCGGAAGGTTGATGCTGCGAGGGGAAGTCGCTGAGAGGGGAGTGCGAAGAGGGAGTGGTTCGAAGGGAGACTAGTCGGACTTGGCCTTGGCCGAGCTGGACTTCTTTTTCGAATCGGACTTTGTGGATTCGGACTTTGTGGACTCGGACTTCTTGGTATCGGATTTCTTCGAGTCAGTCGAGGAACCGTCGGAACTCGACGAGCTGTCGGAACCTGACGACGAGGAAGACGAGTCGGCTGCGGTGCTGGCGTTCTTCGACTTTGCGCCGGCGCCATGGTCGTTCTTGTAGAACCCGTCGCCCTTGAACGCAATACCTACGGCGCCAAATACTTTGGCCACCTTGCCTTTGCCTGGCGACTTGCAGGCGTCGGTAACCGGACCGCCTTTGCGCTTGCCGGGGCACTTGGTGAGGGAGTCTTCGCTGAAGGACTGGTCGAAGTCAAAGAGGCTCGAGCAGGTCTCACATGAGTATTCATAGGTAGGCATAACTTGGCAAAGTCTAGGGGTAACGTCTCCATGCTTCTAAAGTGAGCGTGTGTCCATTCTTGCCGCCGTGATCATGGCGGTCGCCGCGTACCTTGTCGGTACCTTCCCAAGCGCCCACCTTGTGGCCTACTGGACTGGCCACGACCCCGAAGCCGAAGGGTCAGGAAACCCCGGCGCTAGCAACGTACTGCGCATCGCCGGCAAGCGGGCGGGCGCCATCGTTTTTGCCATCGACGTGCTGAAAGGCCTGCTTCCGGTGCTGTTTGGCCTGCTGGTGAGCGGACGGCCGTTGGCTGCTGTTGGCTGGGCTGCCGCCACCGTGGGGCACATCTTTCCGGCCTATCGAAGTTTCAAAGGCGGCAAGGGAGCCGCAACCGCTGGCGGCGGGGTGTTTGGGCTCTTCCCGCTTATCGGTCTTACATTGTTGGTGGCATTCGTCGTCATAGCTCGGGTCGGAAAGAAGGCGTCGATTGCCTCCCTTGTCACCGCCGTCGGGCTGGGTGCGCTGGTCATCGTGACCGGACGGCCGACGTGGGAGGTGGTGGTGACCCTGGCGATGATTGCCTTGGTCATCCTCCGTCACACCAGCAACATCGTCCGGCTCATTAGTCGCAAAGAGCATTCGCTGAGTCGAACCAGCTAGCCAGA
>CALJDK010000010.1 GCA_938023735.1 uncultured Acidimicrobiales bacterium | reverse complement strand
TCGTCGATGCGTTCGTAGGCGTGCGGCGCTTCATCGCTGCCGGTAATGGTCTTGCGGAAGGCGGATTGGATACCGCTTCGGAGCTGTTCGAGGGGGTCTGACATATCTGTACTAACGGTACGCAATTCCCCTTCGGCCCGGCTGTCTGAATGGTGAGCTTTCCGATGTAGGGTCTTGCCTTACGGGTAGTGGCGCAGCTTGGTAGCGCGCTTCGTTCGGGACGAAGAGGTCGTGGGTTCAAATCCCGCCTACCCGACCAACTTGGTCGCCACCAAAAACCAGCGCTGGCCTACTTTCCGCAGCAGTGCTTGTACTTCTTGCCCGAGTCGCAGGGGCACGGCTGGTTTCGGCCAACCGGGTCGGCTTTGCCGTAGTCGTCGGCCACCGAACTGCGTACTGTTGCAGCTCGTCCAACACTGAGTAGTGATGCGGCTTTCACCTGGCCGTCGGCGGGACCATCGGCGTTGGGAATCTCGTCGGCGGGCGCCAGAAAAACTGCGCAGCTGCCGTCTTGGCCAACCTCGTGAAGCCAGCCAGCCTCAAGGTCGGGAAGGTTGGCTTTGACCAAACCCTCGCCCAGCGGGTTCATCAGCAGGAGGTCGTTGCGGCGAACTTCGAGCGTCCAGCCAAGCGCGTGACCCACCGCGTCTTCGATGTTTCCCGACTCGGGAATGGTGAACCAATCGTCCGGCATCGCCGCCGAGGTAGTCAGTACCAACCCGGCCTTTGGCGAGGTGATGGTGCGCAGAAATGGCGTGGCGGTGCCGCCCTTACCGGCAGCCGACGATCGGATCGATTGGCGCATCAGCTACCGGGAGCCAGCGCTTCGAACGCTTCCCAGTGCGGCGCGGTACCGGCTTCGGGGTCGGGGTTGAGCGGTTGCACACAGACGTGGGTTGCGCCGGCTGCATAGTGCTCGTCGACCCGGGCCTGAAGAGCATCCTCGTCGCCCCACGCAACCACGGCATCGACAAAACGAGGTGCGCGCTGGTCGATCTCGTCGTCGGTGAAACCTAGACGCTTCCAGTTGTTGCGGTAGTTGGGGAGTGAGTCATAGATGCTCAGCGCGGCGTCGGATGCGGCGTAGGCGGCGTCCTTGTCGGTGGTGAGGCACACCTTCTGCTCGACACACAGCAGCTTGTCGGGGCCAAGGATTTCGCTGGCCATGGCGGTGTGCTCGGGCGTTGTCCAGTACGGGTGAGCACCATCGGTGGCCTCGGCGGCCAGTTCAAGCATCTTTGGTCCGAGCGCAGCGATGACTCGGGCCGGGGCGGATGGAGGCGGCGGCGCCATGTAGATCGAAGCGTCCATCGCGGCGATGTACTCGCGCATGCTGGTGAGCGGTTTCGAGTAGTCGAGCCCGCGCAGCCCATCGACCATCGGCTTGTGCGACACGCCCATGCCCAACACAAAGCGGTCGTTGGTTTGTTCGGCCAGGGTGTCGGCCGACTGCTTCATGAACCCAGGATGCCGGTTGAAGATGCTGGCGATACCGGTGGCGAACGAAAGCGTCGACGTTTGGCTCGACAGGAACCCGATGTGGGCCATGGGGTCGCGGCCAACCGTTTCGGGCAGCCACAGGGTCGAGTACCCCAACGACTCGATCCGTTGGGCGAAGGCCGCGGCGTCGGGTGCCGTCATTGCTTCGGTGAAGTACCAGGCGCCGGTTGTACTGAGTCGATCGCGTGCAGTCATACCGAGCAGCGTAGGACCATCGGTCACACCTGATCGATTCGTGATTGACCCCGGGGGACAACATCACCCGATCTGACCAGATGTGACGAAGGCGACATCAACGATGTGGAACCGCACGAAGACTCGGACCGTTCTAGGTCGTGGAGCGTGACACCTCCTCCTTTGGACAATGCCCCTTTGGGCAAGGTCCGAAGTTCCCCGTCTGAACCCAAGGAGAACCTTTCCGGTGAACAAGAAACTACTGGCGCTACTGATGATGATTGGTGTGATTGCAGCTGCGTGCGGTTCATCCACCGCTACCGATGTCGCAAGTGATGTCGCTGACACCGCAGAAGACGTTGTTGATGGCGATGAGGAAGCCATGGAAGACGAAGAGGCCATGGAGGATGAAGAGGCCATGGAAGATGAGGAAGCCATGGAAGACGAGGAAGCCATGGAGGATGAAGAGGCCATGGAAGATGAAGACGCCATGGAAGACGACGCCATGGAAGATGATGCGATGGAAGACGTTTCTCACGATCTCAATGTTGCCCCCAGCGATCTCGGCCAGATTCTCGTCGACGAAGCAGGCAACACCCTGTACCTCTTCACCAACGATGAGCAGGGCGCCGGAACCAGTGCCTGCGAAGGTGGTTGCCTTGCCGCTTGGCCAGCAGTTGGTGAAATCACCTCCCCAAGTGGTGGCGTCAACGCCGACCTTGTCGGCTCCATCGAGCGCGCTGATGGCACCATCCAGGCCACCTACAACGGCTGGCCCCTGTACACCTTCGCCAGCGACTCGGCTCCGGGTGACGTAAACGGCCAAGCCGTGAACGACATCTGGTGGGTACTCGATGTTGACGGCAACGCCATCGGCTCGTAACGCCTAAAACTCAGGGTCGCAAGAACAGCGACCTTGCGTCCAAAGACCCCCCGTCGGAAGCCGGCTCATCTTCGGATGAGGCGGCTTCTGATGTTTTGAACCGCTACTCGGCGGGGCTGGACTCCTCGGCCATCGCCTCGTTGTGTCGACTCAGAAGTTCCTTGGTCTTACGACGGATCCCAAACGAATCGAGCGGCTTCACCAGCCAGTCGTCGGCCTCGCTCTGGGTGGCAAGAAACTCGTCGACCTGACGATCGAGCACCATCAGAACCGGGCAGTCGGGTAGTCGACCTTCGCGGGCCTCTTGTTTCACCAGAAGGCTGGTGGCCATACCGCCCATGTTGCCGATCTGAAGATCGAGCATCACCAGGTCGGGGTCGACCTCATGCATCGCCTCGGGCACGTGCGCACCTTCGCGAACACGAAAAACCTGGTGGTCGGCACCGAGTGCAGCATCGACTTCGTCGTAGAGCCAGTCGGCATCGGTGGCAAGAAGAACATTGGCCATCCCTCAAGAGTAGCGGCCCACCGAGCCAAGCCGGGACTCAGCGCACAGTCACTGCCTCAGACCGCCGTGTTTGAAGTCACTGAACCATTCGGGTCGCCGTAGCGTCTCCTGAGTAAGGGTCGACTACCCTTGTTATTTCCAGATTCGGTTCGCCGAACGTACTGAGGAGTGTTTGTGCTCGAGATTCAGGTCGAGACCACCGATAGCTATACCATCGCCCGCCCCGTGGGCGAGCTCGATGCATACACCGTCGGCGACTTCCGTGAGAAGCTTGCCGAGCTCGCCGAAACTTCACAGCTACTTATCGACCTGTCCGAGGTTCCCTTCATGGATTCGGCTGGTCTGGGCGCCCTTATCGGCGGAATTCGCCGGGTCCGCGACAACGAAGGGGCCGTCGCGGTTGTTAGCGCACGCGCCACCCTCACCCGTCTGCTTCAAACCACCGGGTTCGACCGCATCGTGCCGGTCACCGAAACCGTTGAAGAAGCCGTCGACGCCCTCAACAACCCCGAACTTCAGTCCTAACCGTCCGCAACACTCCCCGAACCAGTGCCGGATTTGGGGGTTGTGCCCCGCGCTGGCGGTACTACTTCAGGAACCAGTGCCGGATTTGCGGGTTGTGACCTGCGCTGGCGGTACCGGTTCGGGGAGTTTGGCTGGTTAGGTCTGGAAAATTAGGTCTGGAACATTTTGGCTTGGAGCTCGGCCATGCCGTCGAGGTCGTGGACGTCGGTGGCCAGGAGCGGCACGCGCACCACTACCGGGTCGCTCGCTACTTGGCTGAGCAGCGACTCGATGTGGGTCTCCTCACGATCGGCTAGGGCGTGGAGCTCGTCGTGGGCTTGAAGGAACGGTTCGAACTCGGGGGCTCGGGGCCGGCGTTTGAGGCGAACAAAGTCGGGTTGTAGACGGTTCATCACCACGGCCGCGACGTCGAGGTCGTTGTCGGCAAGCTGGCGGGCCAGGTACGCCGCTTCGATCGTGGTGTCACGCCGGGCCGACGCCACCAACACAAATGCGCAGGCATCGCTGGCCAGCAGTTCCATGACCCGCTGCGAGCGCTCCTTAAACCCGTCCTCCATGCCTTCGAAGGCCTGAAAGAACGCCACGATGTCTTCCACCACATCGCCACCAACCACCTTCGAAAGCTGCTTGAGCAACAGATTGCTGGCTTTGAGAAGCTTGCGGGTGGGGGTCATCAACGCCTTGTACAGCCAGTGGTCGAGCAGCCGGGCCAGCATGTTCGGCGAGTCGAGAAACGCCAGGGCATTGCGGCTGGGAGGCGTGTCGACGATGACCAGGTCGTAGTCGCCATCCTCGGCGAGTTCGTACAGCTTCTCCATCGCCATGTACTCCTGCGTGCCGGAAAGCGCGTTGGAGATGTTGCTATAGAAGTCGTTGCTCAGGATCCGGTCGGCTTGGGCGGGATCGGCCGAGTACCGGTGAATCAAGGCATCGAACGTGGACTTCGTGTCGAGCATCAACGCCCACAACTCGCCTGTGGTTTTCGCTTTATCAGTAGTTTGGTCGTCGGGGGTTAGGTCGATGCGGCTTGGCTCGTTCGATAGCTCGTCGAGGCCCAACGCATCGGCCAGACGTTTTGCCGGGTCGATAGTTACCAGCGCCACCTTGCGGCCGGCCCGAGCAGCATGCAGGGCAACCACCGCCGACGTGGTGGTCTTGCCCACGCCTCCGGTGCCGGCCAAAACCACGATCGACTTCGAGGCAATCAGCTCGTCGAAGCTCGCGCTACTCATACGTCGAGCGCCTCGATCGCCCGCGCCAGCGCATCGGCCAACTCATCGATCTGCTCCAGCCCAATATCGGCATCGAAGATGTATGGCAGCGCCAGTTGCTCGAGCGGAAGCATGTCGGCCAGACGATCTCGCTGGCTTGTCTGAAGCTCGCTGCGCTTGTGCCGGAAATCGCCCGCAGCCCGAAGCTCGGCGATCTTGGCGGCGCCAAGGTTGGATTTCACACTGCTGAGGTCAACATTGCTCAGGTCGGTATCGAGCCCGTCGATCACCGGGTACATGCCATTCACCACCACGGGAGCAAGCTGGATACCCACATCGTCCTCAAGCTGAAAGGCAGTGTCGATGAGTTCGTTTACCGGCGTTTCCTCGGGCAGCGTTACCAGCATCACCTCGCACTGTCTCGGGTCGTGCAACATCTCAAGCACCGCATGGGCCTGGGTGTGGATGGGGCCGCTGCGAGCCATCTCGGCAAGCATCGCAGGCGCACGAAGAAAGGTCATGGCGTGACCCGCTGCTGGCGCATCGACGATCACCACATCGGCATCAGACTCCACCACCAGCTGTTTGATCTTGCCCAGCACCAGCAGATCTTTGATGCCCGGCGTGGCGGTGGCGATGACATCGATGGCGCCGGTGCGTTGCAACCGCTTAGAAATGAGCTTCATGCCGTGGTCGTCGAGCCATTCCACCAGCGCCGTATCGGGGGTGATGCTGCGGGCCCGCACTGCAGCGGTGTGGTCGGTAGCGGGCGCAATGACGGTCTCTTCGTAGGCGATCTCGGCCACATCAAACAGTGAGGCCACCGCATTTCGGCCGTCGACCTCAACCAGCAGTGCCGTACGACCTGTCCGAGCAGCTAGGCGTGCCAAGGCGGCCGACAGTACGGTCTTTCCAACACCACCCTTGCCGGCCACGATGACCATGCGTGTGCGGTTGAAATACTCGTCAGGATCCACGGGTGCTCACTCGACTTCGAAGATTAGCGACTCTTACATCGATTGCTCTAGGTCTGCTCGGAATGCTCTTCGGAGTACTCGCCGGCGGCACGACCTCGGCTGCCGCCCAGGACTCCACCGATGATGCCCCATCGGTCGACCCCGGACGGGTCAACGTGGTCGAAGTGAGCGGCTACTTCGATGCCGTTCTGGTCGACTTCGTTTTGCAACAGATCGATGTTGCCGAGGCCGACCCCGATGTCAAAGGGGTCGTTCTGCAAATGAACAGCCCCGGTGTGTTGGTCGACGATCGGTCCTTCAATCAGCTGGTCGACCGAGTAGCCAACGCTTCGGTTCCCGTCAACATCTGGGTCGGGCCGTCGGGTGCAGAAGCGCGTGGCCGTTCGGCGCAGCTTCTCGGCGTCGCCGCCGATGTCGGCATGGCTAACGGATCCGACTTTGGCGAGCTCGGCGACCCCGAAATCGACGAGTCGATGTTCTCGCCCGAATTCGCAGCGGTCTATCCGCAACTTCGAAACCAGACCAAAGAGTTCCGCGACGAAGGCGACGATGTTGCCTTTGGTTTCGGCCGGCTATCGCCCACCATCATCTTGTACCTGCTCGACCTGCCGGGCTTCGAAAGCTCCATCGACACCTCGGGCGAGGAGCCAGTCCGGGTCCCCGAAACCCGGGTGGCGTTTGGTGCGCTCTCGGTGTTCAAACAACAGGTCCACAACCTCGGTAGCCCTCCGGTGGCCTACCTGCTGTTCATCATGGGCATGGCTCTTCTGCTGTTCGAGTTCTTCACCGCGGGCATCGGCGTTGCCGGAATTATCGGCGCCGGTTCGTTCATAGGCGGGGCCTACGGACTCGACGTGCTGCCTGCCCGCTGGTGGGCGGTAGCGCTGTTGGTGCTTTCGATGTTTGCGTTCGGTATCGACGTACAAACGGGCGTACCTCGGTTCTGGACGATCGTCGGTGCCTTGTTCCTGCTGATCGGATCGGTCTTCTTGTACGACGGCATCTCCATCGGGTGGGTGGCGTTGCTCACCGGCCTAGTAGGCATCTTGTTGGCCATGGTCAACGGCATGCCGTCGATGGTGCGAACCCGATTCTCCACCGCCACCATCGGTCGACAGAATTTGCTTGGCCAGTTCGGCGAGGTCGTTGAAGCGGTCGCGCCCGATGGCGTGGTGCTCATCAATGGCGCTCGGTGGAGGGCTCGAACCAACCGGGCAACACCCCTTGCGGTTGGCGAACGGGCCCGGGTCGCCGAGATCGACGGCCTGGTACTCGAGGTCGAACCCGAGGAAGGCGCAGCGCGCGACTACCGCGAACGCGCCCGCAACGGCGACGACACCGCCGAAAGCGACACTGGCAAGAACGACACAGCCGAAGACAACACAGCCGAAGACGACGTCGAGTCCATCGACAGCTGAGTTTCGTGCTGGCGGGCGAGCGGACGGCGCTCGCAGCTATGCCGGCGTGGCTCGGCGTTCCTTCTCGTTCAGCCCACCCCAAATGCCATGCTGCTCTTTCACTTGCAGCGCGTGCGCCAGGCAGTCCTGCTGCACGCTGCATCCGTCGCAGATGGCCTTTGCGCGCTGCTCGCGGATAAGGCGGTCGTCCTTGCGTTCAAACTGTGGTGGCGGAAAAAACACCAACGATTGTGGGCCTTTACAGGCGGCTTTTGCCTGCCAAGCCCGGTACGGCTTCGTCTTCACGGTTTCTGAGTACCCCCTACTCCTAAGAGATCCGATTCGGACCCTATAGGGCACCAAACTCGAGTGGCAAGAGGAAAACCGCAGGTCAACTACGTGACCGGCTTCACAAGCTGATTTCTTGCGCTAGTCGGGAAGACGAGGCCCCGCGATACGCAAGTCGTCGCGCCGTCGGGTCATGGCGTTGCTATCGAGATGGTTCAGAAGTGGTAGGGCATGTTTGCGGGTGATTCCGGCTGCCGAACGAAAATCCGACACCGTAAAGCCGTCGTTCGCGGCAAGCAGCTGTTTCACCACCGCCACCGCAGCGTCCACAGCCTCGGCGGCGAAATACACGCCTTCGCTAGAGAACACCACGCCCTGACGAACCAGCTCGCGAAGCTCGCCCCGATCCACATCGCCAGCATCTGGTGGCGCTAGTAGAGCAGCCTTCAGCTCGGCAACAAAAGGATGGTCGTCGGTTGGACTCACCGCATCGGCGGCTCGGATCCGGCCTGCCTCGGTTGCGAACCCATCGAGAAGCTCAACGGCAGCCTTGCTTTCGTCATCGAGCACCGCCGTATCGAGACCCAGCGGACCGGCCTCCTCGATGAGGGTACGGAGTTCGTCGAGCTTTGCTTCGAGCGCCTCAGGCGCAACGACCCAGCGGCCAACATTGGGTTCGAGTGTCTCACCGGTGAGCAGGCGTAGATGGTCGACGTCGACCCAGCCTCGCTCCTGCACGACTCGCTCGACCGAACGATCGGGCTGCGCCTTCGATGCCGGAAGCACGGGAGCCAGGTCGAGCAGTTCGCCGCCGCCGATGGTCTGGCCACGACCGGCCTCGCGCAACACGAACCGGTCGCCCGGCACGAGCGGTAGCGGTACCGGGAGAAAGAGTCGCACATTGCCGGTCTGTCCGCCGATGAGCGCATCGGGGCCAAGGATTCGCATGCGCACCGGGTGCTCGCCGGAACCGATGTAGAGAAGATGCGCGCCCCGGCGAGACACCTTGTGTTTGACCGAATCGAGCACGGTGAGGCTGGCGTCGACCACCTGGGTTTGGTGCCACTGATCGGCCTTTACGACCACGTGGCCTCGGCCGACCTGGTCGTGGCTCACCCCGGTGAGGTTGATGGCCAGCCGGTTGCCGGGCCCAACCTTGGTGCGACCGGCGTACTGGCTTTGTAAGCCCCGGACCCGGACGGTTCGGCCGCCCGGCTCCAGCGCAAGTTCATCCTCGACCCGAATGCGGCCGCCGGTGAGCGTGCCGGTCACCACGGTTCCGGCACCCTTGGCGGCAAATGCCCGGTCGACCCACATGCGGGGCTTTGCGGTGTCGGCAGCCTCGGGGGTGTTGTCGAGCAGCCGATCGAGCCCCAGTTGAAGATCGTCGACGCCAATACCTGCCAGCGCATCGACCCCGATGACCTCGGCGTCCTCGAGGAACGTGCCCTCGACATGTTCGGCGATGTCGAGCCGGGCCAGCTCGATCAGGTCGTCGTCGGCGATACCGACTTTGGTGAGCGCGATGATGCCGTGTTTGGCGCCGAGCAGTTCGAGGATGCGTAGATGTTCCTCGCTCTGCGGCTTCCAGCCTTCGGTGGCGGCAACCACAAAGAGGCTCGCATCGACCGCACCGACCCCGGCCAACATGTTCTTCAGGAACCGAACGTGACCGGGAACATCGATAATTGCCACGCCCCGCCCACTCGGAAGCGACCACGAAGCGAACCCCAGATCGATGGTGAGACCCCGCGCCTTCTCTTCGGCAAACCGGTCGGGGTCGGTGCCGGTTAGCGCCTTCACCAACGTGGATTTTCCGTGGTCCACGTGACCTGCGGTTGCGATGACGTGCACTACCCGTTGGCTCCGCTGGTTTGCTTGGACACTGCGTGCGTGATGGCTTCGGCCAGAAGATCGTCGTACTCGGGGTCGACGGTACGAAGATCAAGAACAGTGGTCTCATCGACCACCCGTGAGATCACTGGGGTGGAGAAACTTCGAAAGGCGTCGCGGTAGTTGCCTGCAAACGACAACCCTGCTGACGCAAACTCCACACTCGGCAACGTGCCGCCGCCCGGTACCGACATCGTGTCGACCACATCTCCTAGGCCGACCGCCGACCGGACCTTCTCGGCTCGGGCGGTGAGCTCGGCTACCGGAACGCTGGCCATTCGCCAGAACGGAATGGCGTCGCCATCGCGACGCAGGTACGCCATCGCCAGCTCCTGCAACGAGGCCAACACCAAACCGCCAGGTCGCAAGGCGCGGGCAAGCGGGTGCCTGGCGCACGACGCCACCAGCTCAGCGCTGCCGGCGATAATGCCGGCCTGTGGGCCACCGAGAAGTTTGTCGCCCGAGAACACCACCAGGTCGGCGCCGGCCTCAAGAGTCTGACGGGCCGCCGGCTCATTCTTCAGCCACGCCGGAGGGCCATCGCGAAGCCAAGGACACGCTTCGTCCAACAGGCCCGACCCGATATCGGCCACGAGCGGGACGTCGAGGTCGGAGAGCTCGGCGGTGGTGGGCGCTTCGGTGAACCCCACGATCTTGTAGTTCGACTGATGCACCTGCATCGCCAACGCAACATCGTTGTCTTGGTTGGCGACGGCGTTGGCAAAGTCGGCTCGCCGCGTCCGGTTGGTGGTGCCCACCTCGACCAATGTGGCCCCCGACTGCTCCATCACTTCGGGAACCCGGAAACCGCCGCCGATCTCAACCAGCTCGCCGCGACTCACGGCGACGCCCCGCCCTTTGGCCAATGCACCAAGAACCAGCATCACCGCCGACGCGCAGTTGTTCACCACAATGGCGGCCTCGGCCCCACACGCTTTGGCCAACAACGACGGCGCATGCGCCTGACGGCTGCCTCGATCGCCGGTGGCAAGATCGAGTTCAAGATTGCGATACGTGCCAGCGTCCGAGCTTGGCCAGGGGGCCCGACCCAGGTTGGTGTGAAGAAGAACGCCGGTGGCGTTTAGTACCGGCTGTAGAAGCGAGCGCTGTAAGTCGGCAACCCGGTCGGCGGCCGACTCATGGTCGCCCGAGGCGATGGCCTCGCGTGCAACGTCGACCAGAAGTGGGTGCGGCAAACCGGAGCCAGCGAGTGAGCGAGCAAGTTTGTCAACCGAAGGGGGCCGTTCGGCCGAATGCGCCATGAGGTCAGGATAGAAGGGTCGCCAACGTTAGGCCCATCTTCGGCCGCCATAATGGGCCCAGCTTCGGCCGCTACGATGAGAGTATGTTCGGACCATTACTGCTGCTGTTTCTTGTGGTTCCGCTCATCGAGCTGTATCTGATCATTCAAGTCAGCAGCGGGTTCGGACTGCTCCCCACCATTGCGATGCTCATCCTCGTGAGCATCGTGGGCGCCTGGCTGGTGCGCCGAGAAGGCACCAACGTCATCAAACGGGTACAGGACCAAATTTCAAGCGGCAAGATGCCAACCAACGAACTTATCGACGGCGCCATGATCGTCGGCGGCGGCGCACTCATGCTCACCCCCGGTTTCCTTACCGACATCATCGGAATTTCACTCCTCCTCCCCCCGGTCCGGGCCATCCTTCGACCCATCGTTGCCAAAGCAGTGAAATCGCGGGTCCAAATCGTGAGCCCGTTCGGCGGAGTGATGGGCGAGGGCGGTTTTGGCGATGGCAACACTCGCGGCACCGGAAACTCGAGAAGCACCGGCGCTGGCTTTGGTGGATTCGGCGGATTCGGATCCAATCCATTCGGAACACCGAAGAAACCTCGTTCTGACGTCTTTGATGTCGACTCCACCGACACCACCGACCGCGGCAAGCTCGAACCACCCAGCTCTTCAAGCCAGCACTAAGAACACCGCACTAGAAACCCGGTACTGGGAAAGACTCGCCCATTTCTTGCGGTTTCGTCATCCAAAAATTGTCTCCATGTCGTCGGAAAAGTCTCGCACGAGACATCGTGAAGTGCGTGAAGAAGCACTGAAAGATGCAGCTCAAGCCCGAAAATTGGGTCGAGAATCGCACTCTCAACTTTCGAAACCCCACACCTTGTGAACTACTGTCTGTCGCACCAGTGGCTCGCCGAAGGCGAGTCGAGCTCGTCACCTTCGGGAGAGAACAGTCACCATGAAGAACTTCCTTGCCGCACTGCTTGTCGCAGCGCTTCTTTTGTTCAGTGTGCCCAGCGCCTTTGCGCAGGCCACCGAGTCGGTATCGGCGGAGCCGGTCCCCGCCGCCGGACAGCAAGAGGTCACCATCACCGGCGCCGACTGGACCCCCGGTCTGGCAATCTTCATCCTGCCGTGCCCCGATGTGACCAGCGAAGACGATGCCACCGGCGACACCTGCGACACCGGCAGCCTCACTCCGGCCACCGTCGCCGAAGACGGCACGTTCGAAGTCACCGCCGACTGGGATGTGCCTGAGGGCGGACTCGTGTTCGCCGCTGGCGATCCGGCGTCAACCCAGGGTGCTGTTGGCACCGTTGAGGTCGGCGCAGGCGGCGACGACGCTCCAGAGGAAGAAGAGGAAGAGCCAGCCGCTGACGACACCGAGACAGCCGACTCCGACCTCGCCGAGACCGGCCCGGGCGAAACCCGGGTACTCCTCAACGCTGGCGTACTCCTCCTCTTTGGTGGCTACGCGGCCCGCCGAGGCGCACGTAGCTACAAGTCCTAAACGTTCCGAACCGGCCTGGTAACCGGTTCACCAGAATCGTTTCGAACCCCGAACTGACCGAGATGGTCGGTTCGGGTTTCATCGTTTTTGGTGCATTTTCCCCTAGTCGCTAGCTTCACGACGTATCCCATGGCGTTTGAAATCCGCACCCCATCGTTTCTTGCGCTACGTTTTACCCGCAATGCCCAAACCACTGGGTCAACAAATCAATTGCTCCTCGGAGGGAACAATGAAGAAAGTAACTCTTATCGGCCTTTTGGTAGCGATGCTCGCAATCTTTACCGGTTCGGCTTCCGCTGACAGCCACACGCCTGTCCTTACCCCGAACCCCGCTTCGGTCGATGCTGCTGGTGAGCACACCATTACCTTCACCGGTGAAGACTTCACCCCGGGCAACTCCATCTTCATGCTTCCCTGCGCCGGTGCCGAGGGTAACCTCGACAACCTCACCCCCGATAACACCCAGCAAGTTTGCGACATCGGCGCCCTCACCCCCGTGGTAATCGGCGACGACGGCACCTTCTCGGTTGAGATCACCTACGACATTCCGGCTGAAGGCCTTGTAGTTGCTGGCGGCGACGCCGGTGGCGTCGACGGTTCCAGCACCGTCATCAGCGTCGGCGCAGCCGGCGACGCAGCAGCCGAAGAAGAGGCTCCTGCCGAAGAAGAAGCACCTGCTGAAGAAGCACCTGCCGCTGAGTCGGGCGACCTCGCCCAGACCGGTGTAGAGACCCCGCTCATGGTTGGTCTTGGAACCGTTCTTCTCGGTGCAGGCTTCGTAGCAACTCGTGCAGGCCGTCGTCTCGGCGACCGCTAGTCACCTGCCGGGCTAGACCCGGCAACCAAGAATCTCGATGAGGTGAGGCCCAGGCCTCACCTCATCGTCGTTTTGGGGCCAGCGCACCAACGTCAGACACTCCTGGCGAACCACGAGTTCAGACAACTCGGCCCTGACAGTCTGACAGTCGGACGACAGCCGGCAGCCGGTGCCTGGAACCTTTGCGCCCTGAGGTGCCTGGAACCTTTCAGCCCTGAGGTACCTGGAACCTTTGCGCCCTGAGGTACCTGGCACCTGGAGGGGGGTTTGGTACCTGGCACCGAATGGGGGGTTTGGTGCCAGGTACAAAAGTTCATTTGGGCGTTTTGGCGACTTTAGAGTGAGTCGGTTGGGGTCTCTCGGGCTTCTTGGGTTTCTTGGGCGTCTAGTTCGTCGAGGGCTGCGGCCATTGCGTCGAACATTCGGGCTGAACAGCCGGCCATCTCTACTGGAGGGACAATCTCGTTTACCAGTGTGTCGACAATCGCATTGAGCTCGTCGGCTGCCGGACCACTGCCCAAGATGATGGGTTCGCCGATATCGCCGCCGGTGGCTACCGCACCGTCGATGGGAACCTTGCCCAGCAGCGGCACGCCGATCTCGGCAGCAAGTTCCTCTCCGCCGCCAGCGCCAAAGATCTCATAACTCACGCCATCGTTGGCCACAAAGGCGCTCATGTTTTCGATAACCCCAGCGATACGCAGGTAATAGCTCCGGCCCATGTTGGCCACCCGACTCGCCACGTTCTGCGCCGCCTTGGCCGGCGTGGTGATGATGATCATCTCGGCACGCGGAAGAAGTTTGGCCACGCCCATCTGCACGTCGCCGGTTCCCGGCGGCATGTCGATAAGCACGTAGTCGCAGTCGTCGCCCCACTGCACATCTTCGATGAAGTGCTGCACAGCGCGGTTGAGCATGAGGCCTCGCCACATGAGGGCGGTTTGTTCGTCGGCCACCAAGTGCCCCATCGAAACCACCCGCAGCAAACCTTCGCCAACCTTGCGTTCAAGGGGAACGATCTGTTTGTCCTTCGACACTAAGTCGCCGTCGACACCCAGCATTCGAGGCACCGAGAAACCCCAGATATCGGCGTCCATCACGCCCACGGTGTAGCCCCGTGCGGCAAGGCCGGCGGCAAGGTTCACCGTGATCGATGACTTACCGACGCCGCCCTTTCCACTAGCCACCATCACGACTTTGGCGGTGGGAGGCACGTTGGTTTCCGGCGCCTCGGAGTTCTGCACGTTGAACCGGGCCTTGGCCATGGTTGCGGCCTTCTCTTCGGCCGTGAGTTCGGTCCAGTCGATCTTGACCTTGGTGACCCCGGGAAGCCCGCCCACGCGAGCACGAATATCCTTCTGGATCTGGGCTCGCAACGGACAGCCACTGGTGGTGAGCGCCACGGTGATCCGAACCAAACCGTCGTCGCCAACGGTTGCGCCTTTGGCCATACCGAGTTCGACGATGTCGCTTCCCAACTCGGGGTCGATGACCCCACGAAGCATCTCCATGATGTCGTCGCTGCTTGGGAGTCCACTCATGTAGTCACCTTATCGGCGAGGTTCGCCAGGTCTTCAACGCATCCGGCGTGACGTTTGCCAAGGCCAGAACAGTCCAGAACAGCCCCGAACAGACAAAATAGTGAAACCAAACAACGATCGGTCGGGATCGGCTGAGAAATTTGTTGGTGCTTGCCCGGAGATTCTGGAATATGGAGCGCCGCTGGGTGTTCTTCCCGGTACGGGTGTCTGTACACTCTCGTTATACGTCACTTTTCAAGTAGGAGACTGCTGTGATTGCACTCACCGATCAAGCCACCGTTCGCGTAGGCCAACTTATCGAAGCCGAGAACGAAGAAGGCCTTGCCCTTCGCGTTGCCGTGCGTCCCGGCGGCTGCTCGGGCTACAGCTACGAAATGTTCTTTGATTCCGAAATCGCAAGCGACGATGTCACCAAGGAATACAAGAACGGCGACTCCGGTGCCGTAAAGGTAGTGGTCGATCCGTCCAGCGCCATGCTGCTCGAGGGCGCCACCCTCGACTTCAAAGATGGCCTCGAATCGGGATTTGCCATCAACAACCCCAACGCGCAGCGCACCTGCGGCTGCGGACAGAGCTTCAGCTAGAGCCGCTCCCGCCCCTCACTTCGTTCGCTCTTGGAGTTTCGCCTGCGGCGAAACATCCCCGCCGAACAGCTCCGATTTCGCGTCTTCCCTACTTGGGAGGCGCGACTTCTTTGTTTTGCCGCTACGTCAGGGCTTCTAGGCCGGCTCGGATTTCGTTTCTGTCGAAGGCGAAATGGAGTGCGTCGGCGATGATTCCGTCGGAGCCGATGAGATAGAGGCTTGGTTCGAAGTCGAGGCCCAACTCGATGAGTGGCTCGGTGAGATCAGAGAAGTTCTCGGCCGGGGTCACGTAGACCTCGGAATGAACGATGGTGATACCGGCAAAGTCGGGCTCGGCTTCGATCATCAGCTCCAGTGCTGGGCCGCAAACATCGGTAAGGCAGAACTGCGGTGTCGAGATAAGGAACGCCACCGGGCCGCCTCGGGCGAGCGCCTCGGTGAGGGTGATGTCGTGGAACGGGCACGGCTCGGCGACGCGACTACAAAGCGGATCGACCCCCTTGGTGTCGGCAACGGTTGCGGTGTCGATAGCGGGCATCGGCTGACCGGGTCGGGCCGCCGTTACTTCGGAAGGGTCGACCACAAGAAACTCGCGAGGCGTGGGTGACCAATCGGATTCGACCACGTACGTTCCGGGATCCTCGGGACTGAACGAGAGCAGGTAGTAGGGCGTGGATAGCCCCGAGCGCGACGGAGAAACCGTGTCCTCGAAAATCTGTTCGCCCTCGTGTGAGACCGTCACCGAAAGCGCTTGAGGCTCGCCGACTCGAACGGGGAACCCATCGGATTCGATGAGAACCATCGGGGCCCGAAGCCGATCGCCAGCAGCGAAGATCGATGGCGCCCGGAAACCGTCGGGGAAACGAAATTCCAACAGGCGAAGCTCGGGGTCGATTTCGGCAGTTTCCTCGGGGGCTGGCGCCGAATCGCCCGACGAACAGGCGGCCACGATCAGCCCTGATGCGGTGGCGGTAAGAAATGATCGCCGAGTGAGGGCGCGGTATGTCTCGTTCACGAAATCGACCGTAACCTTTGCCCGATGAGTAACGGAATGCGGCAGTATGACAATTGATTTTACGTGCGACGGCGAACCGGTCGAGGTTGCCGACGAGGGCCGCACTCTGCTCGAAGTTCTGCGCGACGAAGTTGGCGTCCGAACCCTCAAAGACGGCTGCAGCCCGCAAGGCCAATGTGGTTGTTGCACGGTGCTGGTAGACGGTCAGGCGCGGGTGGCCTGTGTAACACCAGCCCGGCGAGTGAAGGGGCGGTCAATAACCACCCTGGCGGGCTTGCCTGAGGACGAACGCAACGCGTGGGCTGATGCCTTCACCGAATGCGGGGCCAGCCAGTGCGGTTTCTGCACGCCTGGCATCATCATGCGATACGCCGGTCTCAAAGCCAAAGAACCCGATGCTCCCCTAGAGAAGGTGCATCGGGCGCTGGCCGCCCACCTGTGCCGATGCACGGGATGGCAAACCATCATCGAAGCGTGGGACAGGTACGGTCAGCCCGCGTCCGAGCGAGACCTGGCGCAGGCGGCGCGCCGGGCCGAACTGGAAGGCGGAGTAGCTCAAGATGTTGGCCCGCAGGTGGCGCTGGGCGATGGTGGCTTCGCCGACGACGAATCGCCCATTGACGCAAAGGTGGCGGTGCGCGACGGCGACGGGTGGTCGGTTGCCGACACGTTGACCGAAGCTCGGGCACAGGCCGGGAAGATTCAGGGACGTCGAACCACCGCCGACCTTGATTATCCGGTTGCGGTTCCTGAGGGCCAGTGGGATGTGACGTTGCAGACCACCTGGGTCGAACCCGCGTATCTCGAAACCGATGCATCGTGGGCAACCCCCGATGGCGAGGCCGCATCGGCTCTCGGTAACGGGGGAGCGTTCGGCAGCAAGCTCGACTCGCCGGTCGGCGAAGTGGCCGTGCAGCTTGCAACTGAGCATCAGGCTCCGGTTCGGGTGCTCTTTAGCCGCGAAGACACCGTCCGCCTAGGCCCCAAGCGGCCGCCGCTTGCAGGTGGCGTTAACGCCGACGGGTCGGGCAAGCTCCGGGTTGCCGCCACCCCAGGAATCATCGAGGCCATCGCAATGGTTGCGCCGGACCTCTCTGTTGAACTGGTCGATATCCCCGGCCCGTCCACGTCGGTCGACGTGCGGGGCGCCGGATGGGTGGAGGCAGCGGTGCTTCTGGCTGCGGCCCGCGGCGAAACAGGCACGATCGTGTCGCCTGCTGGCGGATCCGCCACGGCGGCCATGAACGATGATGTCATTACGGTCTCGGTCGATGCGGGCACGGTGCTCGACGAGGTTGTGCTGCGCTCGTACTGCATCGGCGCAGCCCATATGGCCTATAGCTGGGTGATGAGCGAAGGGCTCGTGGTGGATACTGAAGGCGAGGTACACGATCTGACCGTGCGGTCATTTGGTGTGGTTCGGTCGTCGGATATGCCGCGCGTCGAGGTAACTATCGCCGACTCAAACGCCGATCCGGTCAACGGCAGTGATGCCGTGTTTGCTGCCGTGGCGGCGGCGGTTTGGCTCGCCAACGACACGGCACCACGCTGGCCTATCAACCCCTGAGTTCAGCGCCTGCGAAGGAGTCCGAACCAAACCCCCTTCGTTGGCAAGGTCCAATATCGGCAATGATCACCGTGTGAGTGATCTGCCTGCGAACCCTGCGCCAACCGCCGCGAGCCCATCGGTGCCAGCGGGTTGGTACGCCGATCCGTGGAAGGCGGCCACGTGGCGATGGTGGGACGGCGCGATGTGGACCTCGCACACCGGCCCCAAGGAGGAGAAGAAGCCTCGCCTACCAAGCTTCCTCAGCGTGCCGGTGCTTGTGGCGCTGGTATTTGCGATCCCCGCCGTCGGCTTTCTTGCGGTTACCGCGCCGCTCGCCGTGCTTCTTGGACTGGTGCCACTGCTCATCGTGCTTCCGGTTCTTGCCTGGCTCGACCGAGTGGAGCCCGAACCACGAACCTCAAAGATCCATGCAGTCCTCTGGGGTGCAGCCGTTGCCGGGCTCGTGTCGGTCATCGTCAACTCGATCGTTGGTCTCACCGCTGGCGAGCGATGGGCTGCCGTGTTGTCGGCGCCAGTCATCGAGGAGATCAGCAAAGGCGCCGGACTGATTTGGGCGTTACGACGCAAAGAACTCGACAGCATCGTCGACGGGGTGGCCTATGCAGGTTGGCTTGGACTCGGGTTCGCGGTGATCGAAGACTTCACCTATTTTGCGGCCGCAGCCGACGAGGGATTCCTGTGGCAAACCTTTCTACTCCGGGCTCTCCTGACCCCCTTTGCCCACCCGCTCTTCACAGCGTGGACCGGCTTGGCGGTGGGACTGGCCGTGAGCCGAGGCCAGAAAGTGTTTCCCCGAGCGTTGTGGGGTTTGGCCCTAGCAATTGTCACCCACGCTGCATGGAACGGCTCGTTGGTGTGGTCTGACGCCACCAAGAACGCCGCGATCGCAGGCGTGGCGGTGGTGCTGTTCATCGGATTGTTCTTCGCCGCCGTGATCGCGGTGATCAAGTTGCGTCGAGACGAGCAGCGGCGATTCGTCGAAGCGGTTCCCTACCTAGTGCAGCGCTACAACCTTCCGGCCGGCGATGTCGAGGTGTTCGGCGATTGGAACACGCTGCTCACCACACGAAAGAGCCTGGCCAAACCTCGGCGAGCCCAGTTCGATCTGGTTCACAGTGCGCTGGCTCGCGCTGCAGCGCTTCACAACCGCCCGGGCCCAACCGATCCGGTGGCCGAGGCGGTAATCAATGCGCAACTGCACAAGGCTCGCTCGGACTAGGCTCGCTCAGACAAGGCTCGCTCGGGCTAGTCTCGGCGGCATGTCAAAGCCTGTTGGTCCCTACACACCCATCGTCAACGCTGGCGACTACATCTTCACCTCTGGCCAGATCGGCATCGCCGATGGCGCACTCGTCGCCGGCGGTGTCGAGGCGCAGCTCGAACAAGCCATGAAGAATCTGGCTGGGCTCATCGAAGGCGAAGGTGCATCGATGAGTCAGGTCGTAAAGACCACGCTATTCCTGACCGACATGGCCGACTACGGCGTGGTCAACGACATCTACGTCGCGGCGTTTGGCGATCATCGGCCAGCCCGCTCGGCTGTGGCGGTGGCTGCGTTGCCGCTGGGTGCCGCGATCGAGGTCGAAGCAGTTCTCTACACCGGCTCATAGCCGGGGGCTGCGCGGCCGCAGGGCTTCGACGTTTGGGTGACCGAGTAGCTACTCGGAGCCGTCTTCGTCGGCGGTGTCGTCGAGCTCTGCCGGACCGGCCCAGGGGTTGGCCTGTGCAACGGCAAGTTGCTCGGACGGTTCGCCGTCTTCGCCAACGTGGTCGCTATCGACTCCGGTTTTGGCGAGATAGCCAACGATTCCGGCAAGCGCTCCGAACGACATGAGAATGCCGACGGGCATAAGGATCACCAAGATGATGATGAAGATAATTGTTCCAACCACGCCCCAACTCTAGCGGCGCTTCGAGCGCCGAGGCGATTCGTTGCCGCAACCCTCGGTTGGTCGAGATCAGACCTAACCCGACCAGCGGGATTGGCCGAACGAATAGCCCACACTTCGCACAGTTTGAATGAGGTTTGCGTGCTCTTCACCCATCTTTGAGCGCAGACGACGGATGTGAACATCGACCGTGCGGGCGCCGCCGTAATAGTCGTAGCCCCACACTCGCGACAGCAGGGTTTCGCGGGTAAACACCTTGCCCGGATGCGACGAAAGGAACTTGAGGAGCTCGTACTCCATATAGGTGAGGTCGAGCGGTCGGTCGGCCAACACGGCCTGGTAGGTCTCGACGTTCAACTTGAGCGGTCCGTACTCGACCACCTCGGCGTGGGTGATGCGCCCCGCCTTGAAGAACACGTGGTTTAGGCGGGCCTCGAATTCGCGCGGGTGAAACGGCGTCAGCATGAAATCGTCGAACAGGTCGTTGCGGTGATCGAGTTCGGTCAGCTGCGAACCGCTAATGAGAAGCAGCAGTGGTTCGAGCGGAATGTCGACTTTGCGAAGCGCCCGACACACCGCGAACGCTCCGGTGGGATCGGTATCGGCCACCACGATGGCGCCACCCCAACCCTCTTCGGGTTCGTGCTCGGTCAGTTCGGACTCGTTCGCGACGGCCTTCCACACCCAACCAGAAAGATCGAGTGCCTGGGCCAGCTCGGGAGGTGTCGGGCTCGGGAAGATCGCAAGCGTCTCCATCAGAAGCCGCCCTGCGGACTACAGAAAGAGGGGAGTGGCGCTACCACGATGGCAGGTACCTCTCGAGCTCAAAAGGCGTGACCTGTCGGTGGAACTCGTTCCACTCGGCCCGGCGGTTGCGCAGAAACCACTCGAAGATGTGGTCGCCAACGGCGTCGCGAACCAGGTCGGACTTCTCCATCTCGTCGAGCGCTTCGGACATCGACCTTGGAAGACTGTCGATGCCCATCGAGCGACGCTGCTCGCCGCTCAGCTCAAAAAGGTTGCCCTGCGCTTCGTCGGGTAGTTCGTACCCTTCGGTGACGCCGCGCATTCCGGCGGCGAGGAGTACCGAGAACGCAAGGTAGGGGTTGCACGACGGATCGATAGCCCGATACTCAACCCGGGTGGCGCTCTCTTTGCCGGTCTTGTGAATCGGTACGCGAATCAGAGCCGACCGGTTATTGCGGGCCCACGTGAGATATTGCGGCGCTTCGAAACCGTCATTGATGCGGCGGTACGAGTTGATGAGCTGGTTGGTGATGGCGGTGATCTCGCGGCCGTGCACCAGCAATCCGGCGATGAAGCTCTTTGCCGTCTTCGACAATCCGTGCGGATCGCCGGCGTCGGCGAAGGCATTGACCCCGTGCTCGAACAGCGACATGTGGGTATGCATGCCCGACCCGGGCACCCCGTCGAGCGGCTTTGGCATGAACGTGGCATGAATTCCCTGTTCCATCGCCACCTTCTTCACCACCAAACGTAGGGTCATGATGTTGTCGGCGCAGTTCAGGGCATCGGTGTACTGCAGGTCGATCTCGTGCTGGCTTGGGCCATCCTCGTGAAACGAGTACTCCACCGGAATCGACAGCGCCTCGAGCATGTGCAGCGTGGTCTTGCGGAGGTTGCTCGACACATCTTCGGTGGTGAGGTCGAAGTACGACGCCCGGTCGAGTGGCACCGGCTTGCCGCCGTCGCGAACCGACTCATCGAAGTAGAAGAACTCAACCTCGGGTGCGCAAAAGAACTCGAACCCTCGTTCGCTGGCGGCGCTGAGGTTGCGGCGAAGCACCTGGCGAGGATCGCCGACAAAGGGCGTGCCATCGAGGTTTTCGATGTTGCAAAACATGAGCGCCGACGGTTCGTCATCGCGAGCCCACGGCAACAACTCGAACGAGGTCGCGTCGGGGCGGGCCAACAC
>CALJDK010000009.1 GCA_938023735.1 uncultured Acidimicrobiales bacterium | reverse complement strand
TGCTGCTCGTGCCGGCGGCTCACTGGGATTGGGATACAACAACACCGCAGCTACGCCCACCTATAGCCCTACCAATGAGAGTGTTGTAGAGGTTACCGAAGCGGTATTTGGGCCAAGCGAACCCATCACCTCGTTGGCCGCTGGCGCTGCTGATGAGACTGCCGACGACACTGCCGCCGAACTTACCGAGACCGACTCGGAAACCGAGCCGGCCTCAGAAGAAGCAGACGGCGACACCAGCTACGGCTGGATCTTAGGAATCACGTTTGCCGCAGCGTTTGGGGCAACGGTTTTTCTGAAGCGCCGTCGTTAGCCGACATTGCTAGCCGACATCATTAACCAACGTTGTTGCCGAGTTCCTCGAACGCCTGGGTGAGGCGGGCAACGAAGGACTCTTCGCCCTTGCGAAGCCAGGCCCGTGGGTCGTACTTCTTCTTGTTTGGTGAGTCGGGACCATCGGGGTTACCGATCTGGTCTTGCAGGTAATCGTGGTTGGCCGACTCGTAGTTGCGGATGCCATCCCAGAACGCCCACTGAAGGTCGGTGTCGATGTTCATCTTGATGACGCCGTAGGAGATTGCCTCGGCGATCTCGGCTGCCGATGAACCCGACCCGCCGTGGAACACGAAGTTGACCGGGTTGGCTTCGGTGCCGTGCTTCTCCTGGATGTGGGTTTGTGAGTCACGCAGGATGGTGGGGGTGAGCTGCACGTTGCCGGGCTTGTACACGCCGTGCACGTTTCCGAAGGCGGCGGCAACGGTGAAGCGATCGGATACTTCCGACAGTTGCTCGTAGGCGTAGGCCACTTCTTCGGGCTTGCTGTAGAGATCTTCGGGCTTGGCGTCGGAGTTGTCGACACCGTCTTCTTCGCCGCCGGTGATTCCCAGCTCGATCTCGAGGGTCATGCCCATTGGTTCCATGCGCTTGAGGTAGTCGACGCAGATGCTGATGTTTTCTTCGATGGGTTCTTCGGACAGGTCGAGCATGTGCGAGCTGAACAGCGGTTGGCCGTTTGCGGCGAAGTATTCCTCGCTGGCGTCGAGCATGCCGTCGATCCATGGCAGCAGTTTTTTCGCCGCATGGTCGGTGTGAAGGATGACGTGGGCGCCGTAGTGGGGGGCGAGCGAGCGAACGTGCAATGCGCCAGCGATGGAGCCAGCGATCGAGGCGTTGATGTCGCCGCCAAGTCCCTTGCCGGCGTTGAATGCGCCACCACCGTTGGAGAACTGGATGATGACCGGGGCGTTGACCGCGCCGGCGGTTTCCATCACCGCGTTCATGCTGCTGCTGCCGATGCAGTTCGCAGCCGGGAGGGCAAAGCCTTCGGCCTTGGCCTGGGAGAAGACGGTCTGGACAGCGTCACCGGTGAGGACGCCATGTGGGAGGTCAGAGATGCTCATAGGTTCCAATCGTAAACGGTTCGGTGTGGCTTGCGAGCCACACTAAAACCTGGGTGTTGTGCAAGGTGCATGTTGGCTGTTTGGAGATGCGTTTAGGCAGCTCGGTACCGGGCGACTGCGTCGTCGACGTAGAGAGGAAAGTCTCGTTGGGAGAGGTTGAAGCACAGCCACTCGTTCTGGAAGTCGGTGCTTGAGATCCAGTCGACGGCAGCGGCGACCGGTGCCGGCATCAGCGTGACAGCATCGTCGTCGCCGTAGAGGCCCAGCGATACCCCGGCGGCCGTGGCCCGGTCGGCGCTGGTGAAGGCAAGAACCGCTGGGTTGGTGTTTTGACCGTCGGGGAACACCCATTCGACCGGCTTGCGGGCATCGTCGGGCTCGCACAGGAAGTACCACCGGGGGAGCGCCAGAAGTTGGCGATAGAGCTGCTCGATCAGATCCTCGGACTGAACGTCGCGGATCTCGGTGACGATGGCATCGAAACCGTCGTCGGCGAGAGGCTCAGTGTTGTTGGTGGTGCCGACCGGCATGGCGGGCAGGATCAGATCGAGGGTCTCCGCTACGGAGGTTTCGAATGCCCCGCCGTTGGCCTGTTGCCACTGTGCGTAGCCGTTGCCGAAGTTCTCGTCGGGGGCGCATCCGTCTTCGACAAGTTCGAGCAGGCTGGCCTTGATTGCTTCCTCAGCGAATGGAAGGTGCCCGATCGATGAGCGTCCGCCGGCTGAGGGTACGTCGACCTGCTCCACAGAGATGTGCACGATTGTCGGCTTCGCCAGCTTCTTGTCGAGCTTCCCGATGACGAGGGTCGACTCGGTGTCCGCCGCTCTCGTTCGGTAGGTCCACCGTTGTCCTGCGCGGAGTTTTGTCATGTATTCGATATCGCCGGATCTGGTCGATTGCTTTAGTCGGACTCGAGGCGTCACGCGCTACAGGCCGTCATCGATTTGTCAACGGCTGCCGCGAGTTCGTCTTTCTCGTTGGTGGTAGTTTCGTTGTCCAAGAACCATGTAAGGCTCTGGGTCGATATCCCACCACTCAGTTGGCTCGCCACCCGTTCGAACCACGGCTCGGGCAGCATTGACATAAGTGCCCGCACTCTGCAGGTTTCCTCGAAGGAGAACACTGATTCGGTGACTTCGGAAATTTCGAGCAGCGCTTGTGCGCTAAGTCTGCGATCTTCGCCGAGGGTCCCGCCGGGATGTTCACCAAACGTCTCGTCGAGCACCGATTGGCTGCACGAATAGGTGAACCCGGTGATGATCGAGCTTTCCTGCACCATCATGCCTTGCCCAAGATCGTTGGTGAACGCCGGGGTCCTGTTTAGGTCCAGCAATTTCGATTCAATGCAGTCCTGCATTCTTGGGTGGGAGACGCTTTGGATGAGCGCTCGTACGATCTCGTCAGAGCCAGGGCAGTCCGCCAAGAGTTCGGCGAGCTCTTCCGAGTCGGCGCGGTTGAGGTCGTCGAATGCGATCTGCCCAACCGGTGGCTCAACACTCATCTCCTCTAGCTCCGAAGAATCGAAAGCCAGGAGCGCAGCATCGGTGGAGCATTCCTGGCGCTCGTCGAAGAGCGATTGTGGGAATCGCTGATCGAAATCGACCACTGTCGGTTGTGCAACCAGTAGCGCATCAAACAGCGGATCAACCTGTATCTCATCGAATGAGGCGTCGGTGGTCGAAGGCGCCGCGCTTGTCGACGTTTCGGGCTGTTCACTTGATGTTTGGATGACGCTTTCGTCCGAGGAGGTGCCCGAACACGCCGAGAGAACGAGTACGAGGCTGACAAGACAGGCTGGGATCCGCATACAGTCGTCTTCGTCGAGTGCGGATCAAATCTTGAGGCTGTAGCGGAAGCCCGCTTGATGACTTGTCAGGACTGTCCGTCGTCACATCATGCTGCGAAACTTGTCGGTTTCGGATGGCAGGCTCGGGTCTGACGTACTTCTCTGCGATTTCTCTATCGATGAGTTATCGAACGCCCATCCAGTGGTCGAGCCAGTCGTGGTAATGCTGCACTCTCACCTCGTCGTCGCACAGCAGGGTGGTGTCGAACCCGCGTGAGTGCATGCCCTTTTGGATGTCGCGAATGAGGTGGATGTCTTGATCGATGGTCATTGTCATCGTCTTGTCGCCCGCGATGATGTCGTCTTGGGTGAACTGGTCGTGTTCGGGCCGCTCGACAACGTCGAGCTGCCGTTCGTCGAAGGGTTCGAACGGCACGCCAGCGGCTTCGGCGACCTCGGGTCGGGGTTGCAGGAAGAAGCTGATCTTGTCCCAGAAGCACTTGTTGGGATCGGTGGGGTGGGGGCGGGCCCGCATGACGAACCCGGCATCGGGTTGCAGGGTGACGACCACGTTGGGGAACAGGTTGTACTGCTCGATGTCGGTGAGCTGCTCGTCGGTGAAGGCGCTGTAGTCGAAGCCAAGCGACGGCCCCACTTCACGACGACGCCGCTGCACGTCGGCCCGAAGGTCGAGCACGTTGCCGACATACGAGTCGTAGTCCAGGCCGAACTTCTTGATCTGGATCTCGTGGTACGGCGTTGGCTTTTCGGGCAGCGGTAGGCGGGTGTTGACCGTATGGCCGTCGATGATGACCCCGGTGTGGCCGTACTCGAACAGGTCGATTTGGGCGGTGGGGCAATCGAAGATGAGCTCGTGCTGGGGGTGAATATGTTCGACG
>CALJDK010000008.1 GCA_938023735.1 uncultured Acidimicrobiales bacterium | reverse complement strand
AGGGCTACCGCAGGAGAGGCCGATCAGAATGTCCGTCCGAGCACCGGCTGAGGCCACGCAGAACCGGCATTATGTCGGTAATCGGGTCAAGTTGTGTGCGTGGTTGTTTCATGGTTTGTTGCCGGTTTCGGTGGTGTCGATGATTTCTTGGTAGAGGTTGGCTCGGCCGGGTTGGTTGTTCTCGTTTGCGTGGTCTTTTTGGCGGATGAGGACTGGGATGTGGGTGGGGTCGGTGGCGTAGTAGGTGCAGGTTTCGCAGATGGTTTCGTAGTGGCAGTCCATTTTGGCTGGCCGTTCACACCAGCCGTTGCCGAGCATGCGTCGGTGTTGCTCGCGTAGGCGGCGCATGTTGGGGCCCTCTGCGTCGGCGGGGAGGTTGTGGCTGTAGAGCTGGTCAACTCGGTTGGTGACGTCGAAGTATTCATCGGCGACGGTCCGGTCTGCGATGCGTGCGTAGACGAGAGTCATTTCGAGTTTCTTGTGGCCCAGCATGGCGGCGACGGCTTCGAGTCGCATGCCTCGGTTGATGGCTTGGGTGGCGAGGGTGTGTCGGAGTTGGTGGGGGTGAACGTGGCCGATCCCGGCTCGTTTCGCGATTCGGCGAACCATGCGTGTCACTCGGTGCCGGTCGACTGCTGAGGTTTCGTCGGTTAGGAGTTTTTGGGTGCGGGCTATGTGGTTGGCGTTGTTGGTCTGCCAGTTGGCGATGAGGTCGACGAGTTCTGGGTGGAGGGGGATGTATCGGTCGTTGCGGAGTTTGCCGACGGGGACGTGCAGCCAGTGGTGGTCGCCAAGGTGGACAACGGGGTTGGCTGGGAGTGCGCAGAGTTCACCGACGCGCATGCCGGTTCGGGCTAGGAGAAGGACGCAGAGTTTGCGGAGCGGGTCTGGTTCGATTCCGGTTTGGTGCATGAATTTGGACATGGCGGCGTCGTCGAGGAACTTCGGTAGTGGTTCGGGTCGTGGCGGGACATCGCCGTGGATGATCGGGTTCCGTCGAGGTGCGTCATCGAAGTCCCATTCGATGATCCGATCGAAGAAGACCTTCAAGAGTCGGAGTTGTTGCCGGATGGTGTTGGTCGCTAACGGTTTGCCAGTTCGGGTGTTTATGTCGGTCGCCAGTTTCAGCTTGAACGCTTCGATGTGGTCCCGGCTGATGTCGGCGGCTGCGTGAACAGATCGGTCGTGGTCGGTGATCCAAAGCCCGAAACGGCGGAAACAGCTTTCGCCTGCGGTGATGCTGTTCGGCGCCAGCGAGACGGCTTGTTGAGCAAGACAACGACGCATTGTTGCTGCCAGTTGCGGGGCCCGAGCGGCCAGCACAGCCCAGTCGTCGCTGTCGTAGGGAGTGGTTTGATAGGGCAGCGCGCTCATGACGATGCCTCCTTGCCGAGGCCGATGACCTCATTGGCGAACCGGGCCGCGTCGATCGCGTCAGAAGCTCGAAGGTATTCATCAGCGAGCCAATCATTGGCGAGATGCAAATAGATGCGGGTGGACTCGATCGACCGGTGACCAGCCTGAGCCTGGACCGCTTCCAACGACATGCCTGCTTCCCGCAGCCTGGTGAGGCAGGTGTGGCGAAGTTCGTGACACGTGCAATGGTCGAGGCCGGCCCGCTCTCTAGCCGACACGATCAACTGATCCAGCCCCTTCGCCGATAGCCCTTTGCCTGTGTTTGGTCCCTTCAACACCACGAACAACCGATCTGTCGAAGCGTCGACCGGTCGCTCGGCATCGAGGTAGCTGTCGACCGATTCAAAGAACCGGGCCGAGACCGGAACGATCCTTTGATGGCCGCCCTTTCCCTCCGCAATGAACACCCGCCGCTCACCGAACTTGAGGTCCTGCAAACGTAGACCCAGCACCTCAACCCGACGCAGACCACCGAACACCATTGCTTCGACCATCGCCCGATCCCGCCAACGACGACACGCCCCAATCAGTGCATCAACCTCTGCCGGTTCCAGAATCTTGGGCAACGTCCGCGGCGTGCGAACCAACGGCGATCCCCGGTTCGTTCGATTCCGTTTCCGGTTGGCTAAACCACGCGGAACCGGATTCGAATCCACCTCGCCGCACGCCACCAAAAATCCGTACAACCCCGAGACCGACGACAACCGTCGCTGGATCGTGCGGGCCGACAACCCCGACTCCCCATCAGCCAACCGCACCACAGTCCGGTCGCCTCGCTGAGCAGTAATGAAGTCCAACACGTCCGCCGACGTGACCTCAACCGGTTCCTTGCCAACGATCGAGAAGAACACCTTCAAGTCATAGCCAGTAGCCAACGTCGTGTTCGGTCTGGCCCGGGCCGACACGAAATCCAGATACCGATCCAACTGCTGATGACCCAACCGAAGCACCGGCCGATCACCACGATCAGCACCACGAACAAGACACGGTGACCACGTCATCGGCCAACCCCCTCAACCCTCGAAAACAGTTCCTCCGAATGATCGCGAAAGCCCCCAACGATTACGTGCATATGTAGCAATACCGCTTGGCCTAAGTGTTCGGGCTGGCATTGATCCACCTCCAGCGGCGGGTGTAGGTTGTGGCCGACGGCTTCCCCTCCGACACTCTGCTTTTCGGAGGTTCCGTCGTGCCCGACGAGCCGTCATTTGACCCGTCCTCGTTCGACCCGCTCGACGACATTCCCGAGGTCACGTTTCGTGATCGCGTTCTCGATGCGCTTGCGGTAGCTCGTGGCGATGTGGCGTCGATCATCGGTGCTGTTGTGCTGCTTGCGATGGTCGCCGGTGGCGTGTGGTGGAGTCGGTCGGGCGATGACCGGCCCGAGCTTGTGCTGCCGATGGCCACGCCCGAGATGGTGTCGGTTCCCGAGGCAGTGGCCACCACGGTTCCTTTGGCCGACGTGGTGGTGCATGCAGCTGGCGCCGTGATGCGGCCGGGACTGTTCGTTCTGCCCGCCGGGAGCCGGGTTGACGACGTTATTGAGGCCGCTGGGGGAGTGGTGGTTGGCGCTGACTTGGACCGGGTCAATCTGGCATCGCCAGTGAGCGATGGCATGCGGGTGTTCATTCCGCTTGCGGGTGAGGCGGTGCCCGGGGTGGTGGCTGGCGATACCGCTGGCCAGGCGCAGGACGGGCCGGTCGACATCAATACTGCTGATGCTGGCTTGCTCGAGTCGTTGCCCGGTGTGGGGCCAGCAACCGCGCTGGCGATTTTGGAGCACCGGGAGCGAACGGGGGCATTTCGGGCCATCGATGATCTGCTTGAGGTTCGGGGTATCGGCGAGGCCAAGCTCGAGCAGCTTCGCGCCTATGTGACGGTTTAGATGGCGTCGGTCGATCTGAAGGTTTGGGTGTTCGCCGTGGCGACTCTGGTGGGTTCCTTCGTTGCCTCCGATGTTCCGTTCGTCGTGCTGGCGCTGGGGGCGGTTGGTTTGGGGGCGTTACGTCGGTGGTGGGCGCTGGCATTGGTGGCTCTGTTGCTTTCGAGTCAGATGGCCAGCTGGGTTGTCGCCGACCTAGGTCCGGTTGGTGAGCTACCCTTCTCGGGTACGGTGACGCTCACGTCCGACCCGCAGCCCATTGGTTCGGCACTGCGGGCTGATGCCGCGACGCCGTTGGGCACCTTGCAGTTGCGGGCCCGAGGCCGATCGGCCGACGATCTTCGCCCGTTGCTGGCTGGCGACACCGTCGCTATCGCCGGTCGGGTAACGCCCCGAGCCGACGATGCCGATTGGCTTCTGCAACGCAAGGTGGTGGGCCTGCTGCGGGTCGACCGAATCGAAGGGTACCGCCCGGCGACGGGGCTCATCGGTATAGCCAACGCGTTTCGCGAAACGTTGGAGCGGGGATCCGAATCGTTGGGTGCCGAACGCCAGACCCTCTTCACCGGTCTGGTGGTTGGCGACGATCGTTGGCAGTCGGCGCAAACGTCCGACGATTTCCGGGGGAGTGGCCTTGGACATTTGCTAGCAGTGAGCGGTCAGAACGTGGCGTTTGTGTTGCTCATCGTTATGCCTTTGGTTCGGTTGTTGCCGGTGTCGATGCGGATTGGGGTGGTGCTGTTTGTGTTGGTGTTGTTTGGGTTGGTGACTCGGTTCGAGCCGTCGGTGTTGCGGGCGTCGGTGATGGCGGGGCTGGCGGTGGTGTCGGTGGCGGTTGGTCGGCCGGGGTCGGGGCTGCGGTTGTTGGGGGCGTGTGTTGTTGGGTTGCTGTGGTGGGATCCGTTGTTGGGGCGGAGTGTTGGTTTTCAGTTATCGGTGGTGGCGTCGTTGGGCATTTTGGTGGTGTCGCCGGTGGTGGTCCGGGCCATGGCCGATCGGTTGATGGGGCCAGCGTGGTTGCGGGAGCTGGTGGGGGCAACGATTGGGGCGCAGGTGGCGGTGGCGCCATTGTTGTTGTGGGTGTTTGACGATGTGCCGGTGGCGGCGCTGCCGGCGAATGTGTTGGCTGGTCCGGCGTCGGGGCCGGTGATGGCGTGGGGTTTGACGGGCGGGTTTCTGGCGGGGTTGTCGAGTCCGGGGCTGGCGGCCTTGTTGCATGTGCCGACGGGTTGGTTGTTGGGGTGGATTGCGGGTGTGGCGGGTTGGGCATCGTCGGTGGGGTGGGGGTCTTACGGCTGGCGGCATGTTGTGGCGTTGTTTTTGATCGTTTTGGCCATGCTGGTGGTTCGGTTGTCGAGCGTGCGGTGGTTCGCTGTGGCGGTTGGGTTGATCGTGGCGCCGGGGCCGGTGCTGGTTGGTGATGTCGGTGACGGTGTGGTGGTGGATGGAGGTCTGTCGGTGTGGCGTTCGGGCGGGGTGACGGTGGTCGAGGTTGGTTCGGGGGCGCGTGCTGAGCGGTCGTTGGCGTTGCTGCGGGGCGAGCGGGTGCGCAACATCCACCTCTTGGTCGTCGATGGTGCGGGTAACTCCACCGTCGAAGCGTTGATAGGTCGCTACGACCCTCAACGAGTGGTGGCTGTCGATGATCCGGGTGCTCTTCGTAGCGAGTTCCGAGTAGGCGATCTTTGGGTCAGGTTCGCGAACTCAAGCCGAGGTGTGCAGGTGCTTGTCGACCGAACGGCGGAGAGTCGCAGCGTCGAATAGCTCACTGCCGGTGTCGGGCCAGCCATCCGCGCGATTGCGCCGGGCCTCGGTAACCTTGGACGCCCATGCCCTCCCGCCCTGCCCCTACATCGAGCGGACTACCTGCGAGTCTTCAAACCTTTCGATCACGGCTGAAAGCTGCGGTCAATTGGGTCTTTACGAAGTACAGCATGCATTCCCGAGCAAAAAAGGCCGCAAAGATCGCGGACTTTATGGCCGAAACCGGGTCCCGTGCTGTGCTGTCGGTTGGTGTGCATGCCCGCAAATACCAACGATTTGAGAACCAAGTCGAAGCAGCGATTCAGTCGAAGGCCGACTTCTTCGTAGCCTCCGGTAAGCCGGAAGGCGACGTTGAGGGGGCCGACTGGAATCCCTACGTGGTTGCTGATGGATGCCATCTTCCCTTTGCTGATGACGCCTTTGACATGGTGGTATCCAACGCCGTGATCGAACATGTCGGGGATGCCGATCGTCAACGATTGTTCGTTGCCGAACACCTACGAACTGCCCGAAACGTCGTCATAACAACCCCCAACCGTTGGTTTCCAGTCGAGTCACATACGCAGGTTCTTCTGCTGCATTGGTGGGCCAAGTGGCGGGAGCACCCGGACCGTCAGAAGCTGTTTACTCGCCTGCTCTCGAAGTCGGAGTTCAAAGAGCTTCTCCAGTCACCGATGACGATCGATGGTGGAGAGCTGTCGCCGACCTTCTTGGCTCGGTATTCACGCGAGGCAGTCATCGATCTGACCGTCGATGCAGCGTCGAAGCCAAAGTCGTCGCCATCACCTATCGGCTAGCTCAGCCGTCCCCAACTCAAGTGATGTCATCCCACACCATCAAGGTGACCGCTGAGGCTTGATCTTCGGGCAAATCCGCCGAATGGAATTCGAATCACTGCTTTTGTCAAACGGCGAGAGCGAACAAAGCGGGGAGTCCATGAGCATCTTTCGAGTACTCGTTACCTTTACTGTTGGCCTGATTATCGCAGTGGCGATGCAGATCGCAGCGCCGCCTGCCGAGGCATGTGGCGGCTTTTTCTGCGAGAACGATCCGGTCGACCAAACCGGCGAACGCATTCTGTTCACCATGAATGGTGACGGCACCGTTACAACACTTATCGAAATTCAGTACCAGGGCTCGGCCGCCGACTTCTCCTGGATCCTGCCGATCCCCGAAGCCATCGACGTCGACGACGTTGCGGTTCCCGAAGACGGCGAGTTGATCTTCGACGAGCTCCACAACCTCACCGATGTCATCATCCGACCGCCACGCACCCCCGACTGTGCCCAGCAAGCCATGGCAGACGACGCATCCGAAGAAGCGATGGAAGATGAGGGTGGCGTTGAGGTGTTTGCCAGCGGCGAGGTAGGCCCATTCGGGTTCGACGTCATTGGCTCGAGCGACCCCGACGCGCTCATCAACTGGCTTCTCGACAACAACTACCGGGTCGACCCGCCGATGGAACCGCTCATCGACGTGTACGTCGAGGAAGAGTTTGCGTTCATCGCCATGCGTCTCCTCGACGGCGAAACGTCAGAGTCGATTACCCCGATCGAGCTGACCTACCCAGGCGATGACCCGATGATTCCCCTCCGACTTACGGCGGTGGCCGCCATGCCCAACATGCCGATCTTCACCTGGTTCTTCGCCGAAGATCAGGTTGTGCCGTCCAACTACGCTCACATGGAAATCGAGACCCGCGAAATAACCTTCGCTACCTTTGGTGGCAACGACTACACCAGGCTCATGCAGCAGCGAGCCGACGCGTTCGAGGGGCAGGCCTTCATCACCGAGTTTGCTCAACCCACCGACCCGGCCCGCTTTACTCATCCCTATCTGGCATCCAAAGCTGAGCAACGCCAGTACCTCACCCGCCTCGCGACCTACATCTCACCCGATGAGATGACCGTCGATCCGATGTTCGAGGTTGAGGGCGGACGCGCCGATGTGTCACGTATTCGTGACGCTTCGGACATGGTTGGCTTGTTCGACTGCGAACGTGACGGAGGCTCGGGGTTCTTCTCTGGCGGAGGATCATCGGACGCCATCGACCCAACCGGCGGAACGGGCGAGGTTGCTGCAGCCCCCATCATGCCCGAGCCGACAACCAGCAGCTGGTTCTACGCGTTTATCGCGCTTGCCGCAGTCATGCTGGCCGGCTTGGTCGGGGCAGTTGGCTACCGCGCCGGAAGCAAGAGCCCGCCAAACAGCCAGCCAAAGATCTAGGAACGGGAACCTCAGCGGATAGGCGCTTGCCCATAATTTGACACCCGCTGAGTTTCAAGAAGCCGCCACATTGGGCGAAGCCCAATCCGCGCGGCTTCCGGTCGCTTAGGCGAACACCGGAGTGCCTTCGTCGACCACCTTGGCTGTTCGCTCGTTGGTGAGGAACCGTCGTCGAGTCATCTCGGCGATCAGGATTCCCAGCGGGGCCGACAGCCAAATCGAGAGCAGAAGCGATACCGACTCGTAGTTGCGGAACAGCGGACCGGTGAATACCAGCATGACTCGGAAGAGCCAGAAGGCGCCCCACATCGAACCGGCGTGACGGATCATCCAAACCCGATGCGCTCGGGTGTCTCCCGACCGGGCATTTTTGATTCCGGCGATGGCCGTGCCGTAGACAAACGCCGACATCGAGTAGAAGCCAAGCTGCGACCAGATGCCGCCGTATTCACTGACCGACGCGTGTTCGGATGCCATCCAAACCGCGGCGATGGTGCCCGCGGTGAGGAACCCAAACGACACCTTGCCGATCATGCGATGGCGGGCCCGATTGGCACCGAATCCGGGGCGGAACAACAAAAAGTGCATGAGCACAAACGACACGGTGTTGAAGAAGATATGGATGTAGAGCATGTTGGAGCGCAAGGCGTTGCCGTTGGCGAAACGGTCATAGAACGCCACGCCCCAAGACGGATGGTTCACATAGCGGTCGCCCCACACCGAGCACGCGTTGTCGGCGCAGGTAGCCAACGCATCGGCGCCCTCGGTTCGACCGAGGCCAAGGTTGTCGAACACGTCATAGATTCCGACGAAGTAGGCGATCGAGTCGGCCTGGCCGTTCACGAAGTACCCAACATTGAGGAACACGGCAATAGCGATGCCAACCCCGAGGAACGGTGCGAACCGTCTTGTCCGAAGGCCAAAAAGAAGTGCGCTAATCCACACGGCGACGGCTATGTAGAAGCCAATAACTCCCCAAGCGATTGTCACGATCTCCCCCAAGTTCGTTGCAAGCTGTTGGTGTATAACGTAGTACAGCTAGTTTTTGTCGGGAAGCTCACATGACTTGGCTCGATTCAGGTACCGAGTCGTCTGGCGGATGGCATCTACACTCCCGACACCATCGCCGCTGAACTGCGCCACCGCTATGTCGGCCGGGTCGACCGCATCGAGTTCTCGATCCCGGTCCGTACCGACGACGAAGCCCAGCAGTTCCGCGAGATCCTCACCGACCTCAGGGCCTAGCAAAGCCGACACTCGTGTCAGACACCAGTGTCGCGGCCCAGCAAAGCCGACACTCGTGTCAGACACCAGTGTCGCGGCCCAGCAAAGCTGACACTCGTGTCAGACACCAGTGTCGCGGCTCAGCAAACTGAACATCCCCGTGATGACTACTTTACAAAGTAAAGTTTCGGTGTCACCATGACGGTATGGAAACTCAGCAGCTCTCACTCGTCCGTCTTGGTCTTGCGCTCAATGCAGCGTTTTCGCTCGCTACCGGTCTTCTTTTGGCGATCTCGCCGTCCACGGTCGGCGGCTGGTTGGGGCTCGACATCGACCTGTGGTTTCGTCTGCTTGGCATCGGGCTTGTCGGTCACGCCGGCGTGCTCGCGTGGGCAATCAATCGGCCGAACGTCGCCAATCTGGCCAAGCTCAATCTCCTGATGATTGCCCCGTATCCGCTGTTGATGATTGTCGTCGCCAGCGTGATCGATAAGGGTCAGGCGCTGCCGCTGCTCGACGGCGTTATCGTGGCAGCGATTGCCCTCACGCAATGGGCCGGAATTCGTAAGATAGGCGCCATGCCTCAGGCCCAACTCGCATGACCGATACCCCCGAACGCCTGCTCGATGCGGTCGACGATGTCATCGCCGAGCACGGTGCTTCTGGGGTAACGCTTCGCCGGGTTGGAACCCAGATCGGACTGTCGCACACCGCAGCAGCCCACTACTACAAGGACAAGCCCGGCCTTATCACCGCCTACGTCACCCGGGCGTGGAATCAGGTTGCCGACGGTATCGAAGCGGCGTCGACAATTGCCGACGACCGCCAAGCGATCTTGGCCTGCGGTACGTCCTACGCCGAGTTCGCCATAGCCAACCCATCGCCGTTCGCCATCATGAGCCGCCTCGAACTCACTAATGTCGACACGCCGGAACTCTGGGCGGCGCGAGAGCGCGGGTTTCTCGGGCTCGCAGCTCTGGTGGCCCGAGCGCAAAGCAACGGTTGGGCCACCGACCGGGACACGCTCGACATCGTGGCTGGTGGCTGGAGTCTGGTGCACGGTTTCGTCGAACTCTGGGTGGGTGGACCTCTGTGGGCGCCCTACGACGGCAACGAACTTGTGCCCACCCTCCGGCGAATTCTCAACGACGTACTCGACGGATTTGATACACCCAAGGCGTAGTTGGTTCGGGGCGCGGTCCACCAGTTCTGAAACCGATGATGTCAGTGCTCTGGGCTAACGTCTCGGCGTGCTCTTGGAACTAGGTTCGTACCCCTTCGACATTACCTATCGCGCGTTGGTGATGGGCATCCTCAATCGCACCCCCGACTCCTTCTTCGACGGCGGCCAATACTGGGATTTCGACGCGTTCCTTCGCAAAGCCGAAGGCTTGGTCGACGACGGCGCCGACTTCCTCGACGTTGGTGGTTCGAAGGCTGGCCCCGGTCCTGAGGTCACAGTCGACGAAGAGCTTGAACGTGTCGTGCCCGCCATCGAAGCACTGAGGGCTCGATTCGATCTACCAATCTCAGTCGACACGTTCCGTGGGTCGGTCGCCCGGGCTAGCTACGAAGCTGGCGCCTGCGTTGGGAACGACATCAGCGGGTTCGCCGACCCCGAGTTCCTGCCGGCCGCCGCCGACCACGGGGCATCGGTAGTTGCCTGTCATATCCGCCTCGCGCCTCGAGTTCCCGACCCCACGCCCGACTACACCGCCGATGGTGGGGTAGTGCCAGCTATCCGTACGTTCTGTGCCACCCGGGCCCAATGGGCGCTCGACGCTGGCATCCCGCCGCAGCGCATCATGGTCGATGCCGGCCTCGACCTCAGTAAGACCCCCGAAATGTCGGCCGAGCTACTTCGCAACTCTGACGACCTGGTCGGTCTGGGCTTTCCCGTATTTCTTTCGCACTCCAACAAGGGCTTCCTCGGCGAGTTGGTTGGTACCGAAGTCGACGACCGGCGCGAGGCCACCATGGCTGCCAGCGCACTGGGCATTGGGCTTGGCTGTCGCATCCTTCGGGCCCACGATGTCAAAGGCAACCGTCGAGTCGCCGACACGATGGCCGAGTTCCTTCAAGCTCGAGCCGAGCAGGCGGCGGCGTGAGTTCGGCTCCGGTAACCCTCATCAGCGGTGACGACGACGTTCTTGTCGCCGAGGCTCTCAAAGCTCGTGTGGCCGAGTTGCTCGGCGATGCCGACCCCTCGCTTGCCCTCGAAGAGCTCACCGAAGCTGACTTCAAGGTCGATGGCGGCGGTTACGAAATTGCTCGGTTGGTCGATGCCGCGCAGACCCCGCCGTTCCTCACCGACATTCGGGTCGTTACCGGCCGCCACCTTGCCCGTTTCACCAAAGCCGACCAGGTCGCTCCGCTGGTTGCCTATCTTGAGGCGCCGCTCGAAAGTACCCGGTTGGTCCTGGTGTGGGAGAAGGGAATCAACCCGAAACAGGAGCGCCTTGGGGCCATTCCCAAGAGTCTCAAGACAGCGCTCGAAGCAATGGGCGGTGCGGTTATTGAGACCGCGGTTCCTCGGGGCAAGGCCGCAAGCGGTTGGCTCGAGAAGCGACTCAAGGACTCTACCGTTTCACTCGACCGTCAGGCTGTGGCGCTAATCGCCGAAACGTTGGGCGAGGATCGCTCGAAGGTCGTTGGTCTTCTCACCACGCTCGAATCGGCCTTCGAACCCGGCGCCTCCGTGTCGTCGGACGACATTGGTCCCTTTCTCATCGAGAAGGGCGCAGTCCCGCCATGGGAGCTCAGCGATGCAATCGCCGAAGGCAATATCCCCAAAGCACTCGACAAGCTCCACCGCATGTTGGGCGGCGGCCGACATCCGCTTCAGCTGATGGCCACCTTGCAAGGCACCTACAGCAAACTGCTTCGACTCGATGGTGCCAACGCGCTCGACGAGAAGTCGGCAGCCAAGCTTTTGGGAATGAAAGGCTCGACTTTTCCCGCCAAAAAGCTGGTAAAGCAGTTGCGTTCGATGGGTTCGGAGCGTGTGGGCCAATCCATCGAACTTCTGGCCGAGGCCGACCTTGCGCTTCGAGGCGCAGTCGCCTGGCCCGACGACCTCATCATGGAAGTCCTCGTAGCACGACTCGCCCGCCTAGCCCGCTAACGCTCGTGCAGCCCAAAACGAAAAATGAGCCCGGCTCGAAGACCGGACTCATTTCTTGACGACGTGGATGCGGCCGAAGCCGCCGGTAACAGGGTTTAGCTGTTGGCCTTAGCCATCGCCTTGGCCAAGCGGCTCTTGCGGCGAGCGGCTTGGTTCTTGTGGATGATGCCTTTGTTGGCAGCCCGGTCGATGGCCTTGGAAGCATCGCGGAAGGTCTGCTCGGCGTTCTCGTCGCCAGCCTCGGCAGCGGCAAGTGCGCTCTTTACACGGGTACGCATTTCGGAGCGAACACCCAGGTTGCGCGTGCGACGCTTCTCGGTTTGGCGGTTGCGCTTGATTTGGCTCTTGATGTTTGCCACGAAGATTCACCCTGGCTACTAGATTCGGTTGGTTGGCCGTACTGGCCCAAACGACAACTCTATCCACCCTGTGGGGTCCTTGGGCAAGATCGGGGCAGGAAACCGTCGGAAACTCAGGCGTGATCTTTGACATGTCACGTCCAGCCGATCGCCCTTTTTGGCTTCTGAGCCGATACCTTCGCATTCGTGGATCTCGACAAGCTCAGGAACACGTGCATTATCGCGCACATCGATCACGGCAAATCGACGCTGGCCGACCGGATGCTCGAACTTAGCGGCGCGGTCGAGGAACGCGACATGCGCGCCCAGTACCTCGACACGATGGATATCGAGCGCGAGCGTGGCATCACCATCAAACTCCAGAGCGTTCGGCTCAACTGGAAAGACCACGTCATCAACCTCATCGACACACCAGGTCACGTCGACTTCGGCTACGAGGTTTCCCGCTCCCTAGCGGCCTGCGAAGGGGGCATTCTGGTGGTCGATGCCGCGCAAGGCATCGAAGCGCAGACGCTGGCCAACTGTTACCTGGCTCTCGAAAGCGACCTCGAACTGGTGGCCGTGCTCAACAAGATCGACCTTCCTGCGGCCGACCCCGACCGGTATGCCATGGAGATCGAGAACGTTCTCGGTATCCCGGCCGAAGACATCTTGCGAATTTCAGCCAAGACCGGCGAAAACGTCGAAGGGGTGCTCGATGCCGTTCTCGAGCAGATCCCGGCGCCCGAAGGCGACGCCGACAAACCATTGCAAGGCCTTATCTTCGACAGTCACTTCGACAAATACCGCGGGGTCGTGAGCTCAATCCGGGTCATGGACGGCGTGATGAAGTCGGGCTCAAAGCTCAAGTTCATTCAAGCCGACTCGGTACACGAGGCCGACGAAATCGGTGTCCGCCTGCCCGACAACACCCCGGTCGACCAACTGGGTCCGGGAGAAGTCGGCTATCTCATCGCGGGCATCAAAGACATCGGCGAAGCGAAATCTGGTGAAACCGTAACCACTGCGGCGCATGGCGCCACCGAGGCGCTCGACGGTTACCGCGAACCAAAGCCAATGGTGTTCTCGGGGCTGTACCCAATCGACGGCGACGAGTTTGCGCTCCTTCGAGAATCGCTCGAGAAGCTCCAGCTCAACGACTCAAGCTTCACGTACCAACCCGAAACGTCTGGTGCGCTCGGTCACGGTTTCCGTTGCGGATTTCTTGGCCTGCTTCATATGGAGATCATCCGTGAGCGCCTCGAGCGAGAGTTCGGGCTGAGCCTTATCGCCACCGCTCCGTCGGTGGAGTATCGGGTCGTCATGCCGCAGGGCGAAATCGTCGAGGTCGATAACCCGAGCGACATGCCCTCGCCCGGCGAGTTCGAGGCCATTGAAGAACCGTTTCTTCGCGCCGCGATCATCACGCCCACCGATTACACCGGTGCGCTCATGGACCTTTGCCAGAGCCATCGTGGCGTGATGGACAAGATGGAGTACCTCTCGCCCGAGCGAGTTGAGATCGTTTACCGCATGCCGCTCGCCGAAGTGGTCATCGACTTCTTCGATCAGATGAAGAGTCGAACTCAGGGCTACGCCAGTCTCGACTACGAACCCGACGGCTACTCGCCATCTGACCTTGTTCGGGTCGACATCCTTCTGGCCGGCGATCCGGTCGATGCGTTCAGCTCCATCGTGCATCGCGAGAAGGCCTATAGCTATGGCAACCGGATGGCCACGAAGCTGAAAGAGCTCATCCCTCGCCAGCAATTCGAGGTGCCCATCCAGGCCGCTATCGGCGGAAGCATCATCGCCCGCGAGACGGTGCGTGCCTTCCGGAAAGACGTTACCGCTGGGCTGTATGGCGGCGACATCACCCGAAAGCGCAAACTTCTCGAAAAGCAAAAGCAGGGCAAGAAGCGCATGAAGAGCATCGGCTCGGTAGACATCCCCCAAGAAGCCTTCATCAGCGCACTAAAGCTCGACGACTAGACAGTCTCTCTGGTCGTTCGCTCACGAGTTCGCTCTCTCTGCGCTTCGCTATCGGGCACAGGCTTTCAATCTCGGCCTTCGCTGGCGCTTCGGCACGACTCCCAGCTTTTGGTCGTTCGCTCACGAGTTCGCTCTCTCTGCGCTTCGCTATCGGACACAGGCTTTCAATCTCGGCCTTCGCGTTCGCTGCGGCACGACTCCCAGCATCTCTCGCAGGTCGCGACACAGGTGTCTGACACGAGTGTCGCGGGTTCTGGTCGCGACACTGGTGTCTGACACGAGTGTCGCGGGTTCTCCCACTCATGTCTGCCCCCTCTGCGTGGCCTGTTGGTTTTTGAGTTACTAAGGTTGGTATATGGCCGAAGGTGTGCAGCTGGATGAGCGGAAAGCGGCGATCCTCCGCACCGTCGTCGAGGAGTACATCGCCACAGCCCAACCGGTGGGATCCTCTCGGGTAGCCGAAAAAGCTGCCGTAAACGTTTCGTCGGCCACCGTGCGAAACGAACTCGGACATCTTGAAAACGAGGGCTACCTGCACCAGCCCCACACCAGTGCGGGCCGCATTCCAACCGACAAGGGCTACCGATTCTTCGTCGATCACCTGGCCGGGCCACCCAAACTTGCCCGCGGTCAGAACCAGCAGGTGCAGGAGTTCTTCGACCAGACATCCAACGAACTCGAGCACATGCTCAGCGACACCACTCGACTGTTGACGCGGCTCACCAACTACGCCGCCGTCATCACCGGTCCGGGCACTGACGTCGCAACCGTTCGATCAGTACAGCTTGTCGATCTCAGCGAACAGACCGTGCTGGCCGTAGTCGTGTTGTCCAACGGATCCATCGAGAAACGGGCCATCGACCTCGAGTCCGAGCCAAAGAGCGGAACCCTCGGGGCAGCCAGCGCTGCGCTCGACGATGCGTTTCGAGGCAGCACCCTCGGGGCGTTGCCCGTGTGCGAGCCGGTCGGAATCGCCGCCGTCGACGCACTCATCACCCTTGCGTCCAACGCTATCGCCGAAGAAGAACCAACGAACCCGGTGTACGTCGGCGGGCGCGCTGTGGTGGCAGACTCATTCGAAGCGGTCGATACCGTCCGCGAAGTCCTTTCGATGCTCGAACGCCAGTTCATTATCGTCTCGCTTATACGTGATGTCCTTGGCCGAGGGATGTCGGTGGCCATTGGCAACGAGACTGGCGTGCGGACCCTGGCCGAGTGTTCGCTGGTGGTGGCTCCCTACGAGGTCGAAGGCGAAACCGTCGGCACCATCGGGCTTCTTGGCCCCACACGAATGGACTACTCGAGGGCATTGGCTGCCGTCGCCGTCGTGGGGACCTCGCTTAGTGATCGGCTAAGCCCGAGTTAACCGTTGCCCCGGTAGGAAATTGCGCCGGTTAAGCGGCATGCTTAGAAGACATGGCTGACGATTACTACGAAATTCTCGGCGTTCCTCGCGACGCTGATGACGCCACGATCAAGAAGGCGTACCGCAGCCTGGCCCGGGAGTACCATCCCGACCGGAACCCGGGCGACGCTGCAGCCGAGTCGCGCTTCAAAGAACTTGCTGTCGCCTACGAAGTGCTTAGCGACCCCGAGAAACGCTCGAACTACGACCGATTTGGCGCTGCTGGTGTAGGTGGCGCTGGCGGCCAAAACATGGGCGACATGTTCGGCGGCGGTATCGGTGATCTCTTCGATGTGTTCTTCGGTCAAGGCGGTGGCAGTCCGTTTGGCGGCGGCGCACCAACCGATCATCGAGCTGGCGAAGACCTCGAAACAGTTCTCGAGGTTCCCTTCGAAAGCGCGGTTTTTGGTGGGGAGCTAGGTATCGATGTGCAGACCGCCGTCGGCTGCGACTCCTGCGAAGGTTCAGGTTGTGCCGCTGGCACCATGCCAGTTCGATGCACCCAATGCGACGGTGCCGGGCAGGTCCGCCAGGTTCGTCGATCGATCCTTGGACAGATGGTGAGCGCGGCCCCCTGTCCTGGTTGCTCGGCCACCGGTCAACAGATTCCCGACCCGTGCACGGCTTGTGGGGGAGAGGGTCGGGTACGCGACACCCGGACCTTCACGGTTGATGTTCCCGCCGGTGTCGACGACGGATCGACGCTGCGCCTCACCGGCCGTGGAGCCGTTGGGCGACGAGGCGGCTCGACCGGCGATCTTTACGTGCATCTACGGGTGAAGCCCCACGACCGTTTCATGCGCGACGGTTACGACCTAGTTGACGTGCTTCCGGTCGGTATTGCTCAAGCCGCGCTTGGTGCTGCCATCGACTACGAAACCCTCGACGGCAATGAAGACATGGTCATCAAACCAGGAACCCAAACCGGCAAGGTCATGAAGCTTCGCGGTCGCGGGGTGCCTCATCTCGACGGACGAGGCCGAGGAGATCTCTTGGTAAAAGTCGAGGTAGCAGTTCCCGAAGACCTGAGCTCTGAAGAAACCGAGCTGCTGCGACAGTTCGCCGAGCTTCGTGGCGAGTCGGTTGCTCCCGAAGCGGGATTTCTCAAGAAGTTCCGCTCGGCGTTCAAGTAAGCGCTGCCGTGGGCTCAAACAAGAGCGGCAGCCCAAACACGTCCCGACTCAGCGGACCCGATGGCACCGGCGGCCCGCATGTCTTTGTCGATGATCTTGCAAACCCGCAACTTTCCGACGACGACCGCCACCATCTTGCCAAGGCGCTGCGGACCCGCGCCGGCGACCCCTTCACTGTTTCGGATGGGGCTGGTGGCTGGCGAGCGTGCCGGTTCGGTACCTCCATCGAGGTTGCCGGCGACATCAACACGGTCGAAGGGCCGGCGTATGAAATCGGTGTTGGGTTCGTTCTTGTGAAGGGGGCGCGACCCGAGTTGGCGACACAGAAGCTCACCGAGTTGGGGGTTGACCGCATCACCTTCTTGCACGCCGAGCATTCGGTCGTGCGTTGGGACGGGCCCAAGGCAGAGAAAAACCTCGAACGCCTGCGCCGGGTCGCTCGCGAAGCCGCGATGCAGAGTCGACGGGTTTGGCTTCCGCACCTCGCTGGGGTTTCGACGATCGACACCGTGATCGGCGCCGCTCCGGGGGTTGTGATGGCTGAGCCAGGCGGCCGTCGGTTCGACGGATCCGAGCGACTTGTGGTGGTGGGGCCCGAGGGCGGATGGTCAGAGCGCGAGCTGTCACGTGCGATGCCTGGCAGCACCGTGACATTGGGGTCGCAGATCCTTCGGGCGGAAACTGCGGCCATTGTGGCGGGAACGGTTTTAAGTCATCTTCGAGACGGACTAGTCACTCCGACCCACCCGAGCTGACCTGACCACGCTAAGTGTTGGCGGGCCAAACGGTCGTGGTTGCAACCGAGGGGAAATATGCACGCTGCGTGGAGTCAGCGTGCTTCTGCGTGGTTGTTTTGTTGCGCTTCCATGAAAAAAGCCAGGAAAAGTAACGTTGCGTCCGCTTTTGCGCGCTCTGAGTCGTTTGACCTACTCTGGCGGTATATCACGCTACGTGTGCAGGACGCTTGTTCTATGGAATCGTCCGGCACATAAAGCGTGCTGGCCAAAGCGGTTCACGATCCCTTCCTTAGCCAATCTTGGGCCGAAGAGATCCGCCGCTTCTGCAGGAAACAGGATTGAATGGAAATCGACGAAGTTCTCGGTGATTTGTACTCACAAAAGGTTGGCGATCGCCTGCGGGCGATTCGCCGCCAGAAGCGCCTTTCGCTCCAAGAGGTAGAGGCGTCCTCCGACCAGGAATTCAAGGCGTCGGTCCTCGGGGCCTACGAGCGTGGCGAGCGTGCAATCTCGGTACCTCGCCTTCAGCGACTGGCGATGTTCTATAACGTTCCGATCGATCAGCTTCTTCCGGTCGATGTGCCGGATTTCGGCGTTGAAACCGAAACCACCATCGACCTCACCGAGGTGCCCGCCCGGCGTCCAGCCAAGTCGGTAACGATCGACCTGGCTCGACTCGACGCATTGTCGGGTCCAGAGTCGGAGATGCTCAACCGCTATCTCCAAATGGTTCAGGTGCAGCGTCAAGACTTCAACGGCCGAGTCCTGACGATCCGTCGCGATGATTTGCAAGCCATCGCCGCCATTCTGGGAACGGTCATCGAAGGCGCAGTACCCCGGCTCGAAGAGCTCGGCCTCTGCTACGCACCGCCACCGTCGTAGCTCCCGAGTTTCCCGGCAGTCGGGCGGATTGGGCTTCGCCCAATGGGTCACTTCCCGCGAAGTGACAGAACAGCGTCACGTGATGCACCTGTTCCCTCGAAGTATGTGAAAAGCTCCGCACCGGAGGAAAACCGGTGGAGCAATCGCGCTCACGACAACCCCTAGAACTGCGCCAGCGCGTCGACTCGGCCGACGGTCGCGGCGAAGTGACGATTCGCGGCACCACCGAAGTCGCTCGAAGAATCGATGGCGACGTCACCGTAACGTCTGGCGACGTGATCGTCTCGGGAGTCATTACCGGAAGCCTGTATGTGGTCGGAGGCCATGTTCGAGTGGCCGGAACGGTCGGTGGTTCGGTCGAGAACCTCGGCGGTGTGGTCGACATTCTTGGAGTGGTCGAAGGTGAGGTCCTTGGCCCTCCACCGGCAACCCGCATTGCTGACACGGCCATCGTCGGCCAAACCACCAACGACGAACCCAACGCCACCGCCACACCGCCGATTGGCTCCGAACGCTACGACTCGGCCGGCCGCTGGCGCATCGGCACTGGTCTGCTCGGAGCCGCCGCCGTTATCGCACTTGTGGGTGTCATCATCTTTGGGGCCAACGACACGCCGCTCTACCCCAACAACGCCAGCTTGGCCGTGGTCGAAGTCGATCGGTCCGCCGCCGAGCTTCTTGAGGTTGCCGGAGCCGTTGAGTTTCGGGCCCCAGAGCCCGTGGAGCCCCTCTCGACCGCCGAGTTCGATGCTGAGCTTGACCGTACCGCTTCACTGCTCGGCGACCTTCCGAGATCCACGCGCTCCGATGAGGCCGCCGACCCGGGTTCGTGGGTTGTTCCGCCATCGATCGCCGACGGGTGTCTGCCGTGGGAGCAGATGGTTGACGAAAGCGTCGAGTTGGTCACCGTTTCTCTTGAACCCTGCAGTGTGATGGGCCGATGGACCGATGCGCTTTCGGCCGATCAGTTTGCCGACGCTGACGGCATCATCGTGCACCCGTTGGTTCCCGTCGACAACGTGGTGCAATCCGGTGGCGCCGAGTGGGACGCCGACACCATTCGCTCATACCTCACCGATAACACCAGCCCGGAAACTCTTCAGGTTATGAGCGAGCGCCGGGTCATCGAACGCAACGGTCAAGCTGTTGATCGCTGGCAACCCTCCAATACCGCCGTGTGGTGCGCGTACGCGACCGACTGGATCACCGTGAAAACTCGGTGGGGCCTTACAGTCACTCAGGCCGAGGCCCGGTGGCTGCAAGAGATGATCGCCACCTGTCGCGACGCCAGCTCAAATGGCCCCAACCCCACCCATGCCCGGTCGGATCGGCCGGTGGCAGCCATTGGGTTGGTCGAGGGCGTCGGCGATGGTGTCGGAGGTGACGAATCGGGGTCCGAGAGCAACGAATCCACGTTCTTTAGCTGCGACGACAGCTATCCGGGGCTTTGTATTCCGCCGGCACCGCCAGTTCTCACCTGCGCCCAAGTTGGGGTTACCGACTTCGTGGTCGACGGTCAAGATCCTCATGGCTTTGATCCCGATAACGATGGTGTCGGCTGCCAGGCTTCTTGACGGCCGCCACTATGGTTGTCGTCCATGAGCTTGTGGACCCCAGACGGTGAACACCCCGTAGAACGAAACCCTTCTCCCAGCCCAGCTGCCGAGTCGACCCCGCAGTCGAGCCAAGGTGCAGCACCCGGTGGCGGACCTGGCGGATTAGCCGGCATGCCCGAGTTCGATGATTTGTCCCCCGAGGACCAAGAGCAAGCCCGGCAGATGGCGGCCCAGATGGCCGAGGCGCAGGAGCGTATCGCCGGAACTCCCGCCAATGTGGTGGTAGCAAACCACATCATGGGCATGTACGAGCTTGCGGCAATTCACCTGTCGCAGCAGACCCCCAACCTCCAAGAGGCCAAGCTCGCCATCGATGCCATGGCATTGCTGGTCGAGAACCTGTCAGGCCGTCTGGGCGAGAACGAACCCACCTTGCGCGAAGCGCTTAGTCAACTTCGTCTGGTATTCGTCGAGCTCTCGGGCGACGCTCCGGCGGCGGAGTAGCCCCATCGGCCCGGCTTCGGGCTACAGTAAAGGCGTCGTCGTGGCATACCACGGTCGACAAGCTTGATCACTACTGAAATCTCACAACTGAAAAAGCAGGCTCCCGCCTCACCTCCGTACGGTTGACGTGCTCAGGTTCAATGATTGTTCGCCGCTTCTGTGGCGTTCACCTGCGAGCGGGTTCCGGCTGTTTCGGTGCCCGCTCCTCATCGTTTTGGGGTGGGAGATAGCAACACACACCCTGCGAAAGGACATACTGCATGCGGAACGAGCGTCGATAAGTGGCCCAATCAGACGAGCCTCGGATCAATGACCGGATTCGAGCACGTGAAGTTCGATTAGTCGCCGCTGATGGCGAACAGATCGGAATCAAGCCGCTTCCCGAAGCACTGGCCATGGCCAGAGCCCAGGATCTTGACCTTGTCGAAGTCGCCGACAAAGCACGCCCACCAGTGTGCCGAATCATGGACTACGGCAAATACAAGTACGAAGCAGCACAACGTGCCAAGGAATCCCGGAAGAAGAGTACGAACGTCTCTGTAAAGGAGATGAAGTACCGAACGAGAATCGGCAAGGGCGATTTCGACACCAAAACACGCAAAGTCGAACAGTTCCTCTTCGAGGGCAACAAGGTCAAAGTGACCATCATGTTCCGGGGCCGCGAGATGCAGCATCCAGAACTTGGTCGCAAGATTCTTGACCAGGTTGCCGAAGCGGTCGTCCACGGCGGAACCGTCGAGGTCTATCCCAAACAGGATGGCCGAAACATGATCATGGTTCTGGCGCCAGACAAGAAAGCGCAAGCTGTCTGGAAGGCCGAACGCGATGCCGAGGAACAAGCTTCCAAAGCTGCCGAGAGTGCTGTCGATGACAGCGCCGAGGACACAGCAAAGGAAACCGCACAAGGCGACGACAGCGCCGAATAACCGCTCCGGCGGATCGCAGTTCAGCAACCCATTCGCACGTACCCGCCGATGGCCATCCCATCGGCCGGTATGTCACGTCCATCTATCCCCGACGAATTTGTCGCAACCAGAGGTAGCACCAATGCCCAAGATGAAAACGCACAAAGGCGCGAAGAAGCGCTTCAAGACAACCGGCTCCGGCAAAATCATGCGCCGCAAGGCGAACAAGAGCCACATCCTCGAGAAGAAGACCGCCAAGCGCAAGCGTCAGCTTGGTAAAGAAGGTTCGGTTCACGAGGCCGACAAGAAGAACATCGAGCGCCAGCTCGGACGTCGCTAACGCGACCGCGGGCCCTCGGCCCGCACAACATCTCAGCAATTTTTCCACGAAGCACTTCAACACTCTCAACAAAGCACTCAAGAGGAGGAACTCCAATGGCACGTGTCAAAGGAGCGGTCCACGCCAAGAAAAACCGCAAGTCAACCCTGAAGAAAGCCAAGGGTTACTACGGCAACAAGAGCCGCTCGTTTCGCGCCGCGAACGAGCAGGTCATGCACTCGGGCAACTATGCTTTCCGTGACCGTCGGGCCCGCAAGGGCCAGTTCCGTCGGCTTTGGATTCAGCGCATCAACGCAGCCTGCCGTCAGCACGGAACCAGCTACAGCCAGTTCATCAACGGCCTGAAGCTGGCCGAGATCGAGGTTGATCGCAAGATCCTTGCCGACCTCGCAGTTGCCGAGCCCGACGCCTTCAAGGCTTTGGTCGACGCATCGATGGCAGCTCTTGGCGCTCAGCCCAAGCCGGTTGCAGCAGCTTCCGCACCAGCGGCCGCCGCGAGCGATGACGC
>CALJDK010000007.1 GCA_938023735.1 uncultured Acidimicrobiales bacterium | reverse complement strand
GCACAAGCACAAGGGGCTGATCGGTTTCGACGTTGAGACCTGGAAGTCGGTACGTGCGACCAGAGTTGCTCAGACTCTAAAAACGGGGCAAACACAGAGACGCCACTTCGGATGATCTCGCTCTTGCCGCTTAACTTTTAGTTAGGTAGCCAAGAGTTACTGTGGCCGACCACCCCTAACGGTGGGCCGGCGCACGGGGCCTGTTCATTGCAGCCCGGCAACAGAAGCAGTGATGGACCGCAGGGAAAGACCGCTGACCGTGTGAAAGAACACTGACATTGGAGAAAGATCCAGCGGACGGCAGTGCTAGTCATTGCCAGTCGACTCGACGGTTCTGCGGCCGCAAAGCAGAAAATCGGGAATGGTCGTATCGCGTTCGGTAACCACTCAGCGGACGGGGGTTCGATTCCCCCCAGCTCCAAGAGTGCTCAGTTCTGTTCGCTTTACGAATGGCCTTGAGCATTGTTGGAGCTGCCCGATTCCCCTTCATAACGGGCCACAATTTCGCGAGCCCATGCAAGCGCGTCACCTGCCCGGATGCCACTCGGCTGGGGCCGAACCCATAGCTCGAGGTTCTCGGCTCGGTTATCGGCCTTCACTCCATTTAGGTGATGGACCGATTCGTCTCCTAGCAAGTGACGGCCCAGCATTTCCTCCATTACGAGGATGTGTTCAAACACGTAGGGACTCTTCGGCCGAGCGCGCGGACGTCGGCTGTTTCGACCGGCCACAGGCACACAAGTCATGGGATGCCTGACGACGGCAAGCAGGACAGCGAAGGTGCCTGCTCGACGGTTGAAACAGTCGCCCACACTCCGCGCAACACTTCATTTCAAACCCGTTTCCTCTAATCGAATTCGTGCTCTAGGACGCTACAAACCACCTCTGACACGCCCACCAGCATCCTTCTTTGCATGAGTGCGGACCGTCTATCTGTCTGTGAGAACGGCAACGAGGTCGCCCGCGAGCCGCAGCAGTGCTACTTCTCTTCGGTGCCTTGGCAATCTGCTTCGTAGCTAATTGGTGCTTCGTTTGCTACCTCATTGCGCGTCTTGGCGGTTGGCCAGGGTTGAGCATTGCTGGCGAGGTTTACGTCGCCCGGGTTCAGTGTGGTCATGTTTCCTCCGTGGTTGGTTCGCAGCCTGAGCACGCCCGGATTCTGCCTGGGCTGAGGCTGGACCCGGAGCCCAAGGTTCTCTGGTCAACTCTCAGCTGTGAAAGGCCGACCCGATGAACGTTGAAGGAACCGTAAAGCCCGGTTACGAGCACGTACGCGACGTGTTTCGCGAAAACATGACAACTCGAGGAGAGGTTGGCGCGGCGTGCGCGGCGGTGGTCGACAACGAACTTGTTGTTGACCTTTGGGGCGGTATGGCCGACCCAAAGACCGGCCGAGCGTGGGCCGAGGACACCATCGTCAACGTGTTCTCGACCACCAAGGGCGTGGCCTCGATGGCGGTCCTTCATGCTGCATCGCACGGTCTGTTTGGCTTCGATGACCTCGTGGCCGACCACTGGCCGGAGTTCGCCGCCGGAGGCAAGGAGGCAGTCACCATCCGGCAACTGTTGGCGCATCAGGCTGGACTCAGCGCCATCGATCAGAAGCTAGACAAGGCAGCGTTGGCCAACCCCGACCGCATGTCCGAAGCGCTGGCTGCGCAGGTACCAGCCTGGGAGCCGGGCACCCGGCACGGCTATCACGGCATCAGTCTTGGCTGGTACGAGTCCGAACTCATCCGGCAAACCGACCCCGCGGCCCGCACGATCGGCCAGTACTTCAACGTAGAAATCGCCATACCGCTCGGCCTCGATTTCTGGATTGGTCTGCCCGACTCGATCCCCGAACAGCGGATCGCTCGTCTGCAGGCCGACTGGTACCGGGTGAAGATGGTGGCCAACATCAAGAAGATGCCCACCGATTGGGTCAAGGCGTTCCTCAACCCGAAATCGCTCACCGCTCGCACGTTTGCGAATCCGGCCGTCCTTGGAAAACCGGCCCGCTACAACGAACCCGAGATGCGTCGACTCGAACTTCCGGCCGCCAACGGACACGGCACCGCACGGGCAATCGCAACCGCCTACGGCGAGTTTGCGGCCGGCGGCGACCGCCTATGCATCACGGCCGAGGTTGCCGAAGATGTGGCCAGCGCCGCCACCGACCCACTGGGGGGCGCTTCGACCTCGTGTTGCAAACCGATTCACGTTCCATGGGACGGCTTTCGGTTCGGCTCACCGTCGGCCTACGGCACCCCGGGCGCCGGCGGTTCACTGGGTTTCGCCGACCCCGAACGCAAACTCGGTTTTGCCTACGTGATGAACTCGCTCGACTACTACGTCTTCGACGACCCGCGAGAACACGCACTTCGAGAAGCAGTCCTCGACGCCTGCGGGTAAGCCCCAAACCACCTCACAACGAGGCTTCACCAACCGCTTTCGGAATTCGTTGTCACACCCCCTCGCAATGATGGGCGCATGTGTATGAAATGCAACGGATATTCACAAGAAGAAATCGAACGACAACAGGATCTGCAGATTCGGGTTCACGGCTATACGTACGTCCACGTGTACGACCCCGACCCAGACGCCATCGACGGAACCTGGACCTACTCAATAGGTTTGAATGAAAGCTTCGGGCAACCCGATCTCATCGTGGTGGGAATCGGGCCTAATCGTCAGGTCTCCCTGTTGCGAGCGGTCGCCGACTCGATTGTCGCTGGAAACTTCGATAATTCCTTTCTGGCCAAGCTCGACGTCTCGCTCGTAACGGTTCACGAAGATCACTTTCCTGACGGCCTGGTGGCCGAATGGGAGGACCGCTACGGCGACGCGAAGCGCGGCGATTTTTTGCAGATCGTGCCTGGCGAGTCCTGGTACTGCCCCTGCTGCCCCGGCGCCGAGATGATGGACGACCCAACGCCACTTTCGTCGGCTGGCTATCGAGGCCGACCCGACTAGTTTGCGGAGACGTACTTTCGACCGCTCCTGGGCGTCTCAGCATGTCTCTGATTTCCAAACTGGTTTCACGATCAACCTCGACGATTCATCTCGACGACGGCACGGTTTCCGCGGCCGAAGTCATGGCCGATGGCGCCCGACTCGCCGGAACGTTTTCTGAGAACGGTCTGGAGCCGGGCGACCGTCTGGCGGTTTGGGCTGCGAATGGGTTGCCGTTTCTTCGCTGCCTCGCCGCAGCCGCGGCCGGCCGTTTCGTGTTGGTAGCCGTCAATACTCGTTTCGGCCCGAACGAAGCCTGGTCCATAATCAACCGGTCGGGATCGAAGATGCTGGTTACCGATCGAAACCTCGACCGCTCACCAAACGACGTCATAGTCGTTTCGGCTGACGACATCGGAACCATGCTCGACCACAAGCCAACCAGCGCAAGCCCCGAAGCGGGTGACCCCTTCATCGTCTTCACCACTTCGGGCACAACAAACAAACCAAAGCTCGTACTGCACACCCAGCAATCGATTGTCGACCACGCTGTCGATGTCGCCCAGGTCTTTCGCTACGACAACCAAGCCCGCGTCATGGTGGCCCTGCCTTTGTGCGGCGTGTTTGGCATCGCCAGCCTCACTGGGGCGTTGGCTGGCAACAGCCAGATCTGGCTACCTCAGGCATTCGATGGAGTCGATACGGCGGCCATCGTCGCTCGCGAGCACATCACTGCCATGAACGGATCGGACGACATGTTTCATCGCATGTTGCAGACCGAATCCGACCTTTCGTCCATCACTCTTGGTGGCTATGCCCGTTTCAACCCGTCGCTCACCAATATCGTCGCCGACGCCGAAAAGCGCGGCCTCAACCTCACCGGCGTGTACGGCATGAGCGAGGTCCAAGCGCTGTTCTCACTCCAGGATCCAACGTTGCCAACCGAACGTCGGGCGCCCGGTGGCGGCGCTCTTGTTTCGCCGCATGCCGAGGCGAGGGTGGTCGACCCTGACAACGGAGAGATCGCCGAGGCTGGAGCAGATGGCGAGCTTGAACTGCGCGGACCGAGTCTCTTTGCCGGCTATCTCAACGAGGGCGGAAACGGCGTCGATCAAGAACTCACCGAAGCAGCCCACGCCACCAACGACGCCGGTGTCCGCTGGTTTCGCACCGGCGACTTGGCTCGGATGGAACCCGACGGCACATTCACCTACCTGACCAGAATGGGCGACGTCCTGCGACTCGGCGGCTTCCTAGTTTCCCCAGCCGAGATCGAAGATGCACTCATCGAGGTTCCGAGTATCGCTGAAGCCCAGGTAGTAGCGGTTGCACGCCCGGAAGGTGTTCGCCCGGTCGCCGCCGTGATCGCTTCCGGCGATGGGGACATCGACGAAGCCGCAATCAAAGAACATTGCCTAATCCGTTTGGCCAAGTTCAAGGTGCCGATCCGCATCATCGAAGTCGAGGAGTTCCCCGTGACCCAAAGCGCCAACGGCACCAAGATCCAGCGCAACAAGATTCAAGAGCTCGCCGAACAAGCTTTGGCTCAGGCCACTGAGTGATGTAGCGATGCACAACACAACAAATGAAGGAAGATCCGATCCACCCCGAGATCTGACACCCGCGTGTCATCGTCGTAGGTTCACACCATGCCTCTCGATGCTCTTCCAGCAGTCCATATCGGAACTCTCACCGCTCGCACGAACGACGTCACTCGGCCGGTAACGGCTGGCCCGCTGGGCACAAAGATGGTTGCGACGGTTACCGAGGGTCGGTTCGTTGGCCCCAAAATCAACGCGTCGACGATCGAAGGGGTTGCTGCCGCCGACTGGCTGACGCTGCTGCCGGGTGGCGGCTTCTCGTTAGATGTTCGGTTCTCGCTACGTACCGACGACGGCGCCGACATCTACGTCACCTATGCCGGGTTCGGCACGCCCAACGAAGTAGGCGGCGCCGACATTCGCACCGCTCCCCGGTTTGAAACCGGCGACGAACGATACGAGTGGCTCAACTCCCTGTTCTGCGTGGCCGTAGGTGGCACCACCGACGTCGGCATCGAGTACGAGGTCTACTCGATCTAAAGTTGCGAGCTGGGCCCTCGCCCACGGCTGTATTGCACTCAACTGGTCGCCTACAGAGGAATCTTCATCATGTCTACGAAGGCCGCCGACGGCCGCGTTTTGGATCGGGCCCGAGTCACCATCGTCGCCGACAATGAGTGCGACGCGCTTTCGTCGCCCGGAGCTCACGAGCACCGCTCCGAAATCGTCGGCATTATCGAGAGCCGCGAACCCGAATTCATGGTGGACGACACCACACCCGGTATCGGCGTGTTTGATGCGCTCTGTTTTGCCTGCCACGGGTATTCGGCTCTGGTTACGGGCTGGATTGGCGACGAAGAGTCGACGATCTTGTTCGACGTCGGCCCTGACGCCGATCTTTGGCTGAGCAACGCTGCGAAGCTGAGGGTGTCGCTCGAGAAGATCGAGGCGGTCTTTCTCTCCCACTGGCACTGGGATCACAGTGGTGGTTTCGCCCGGGTTGTGGCCGCGATTACTGAGGCCCGAGCGTCTCACGGACTCGATGCTCCGGTGGTCGACCTTCACCCTGAGCGTCCAAATCGACGAGGACTTCGCCACCCCGCCGGCCACGTCTTGTTGCTTCCCGAAGATCCCACCATCGCCGAATTGGAAGCAACCGGGGCGACGGTTCGTCTGCTCAGCGAAGCCCACGAATTGGGAAGCGCATCGATGTTTCGAGCAAGCGGCGAGATCCCTCGCCAGACAGCCTTCGAAACTGGCTTGATCGGGCACGTGTCGGACTTTGGCGACGGTTTCATCGAGGACGCAACGATCGCCGACGAGCGTTGCGTGTCGTTCACGGTCGCTGGTCGGGGCACGAGCGTTCTGTCTGCGTGCTCGCACGCCGGTATCGTCAACGCTTCGAATGAGGCTTTGACCGACACCGATCACGAACTCGATGTGGTGTTCGGCGGGTACCACCTCTCGGGCCTCGCGATGGAAAAGCGAATCGACGCAACGATTGCCGCTCTCGGAGAACTCAATCCAAACATCGTTGCCCCGGGACACTGCACAGGATGGCGAGCGAAGCACGCCCTTGCGGCCGCCCTCCCAGATCATTTCGCGCCAAGCGTTGTCGGTTCGGTGTACCAGCTCAACTAGCCAACGTCAGCCGAACACCATGCTGCCCCTACGGTAGGCACCGTCAACCCTCGTCTTCAACGTTCGTTATGACTTTCGCCGTTCGAAGCGCTTCGATCTCGGCGGCGCTGAATCCGAACTCGACCAATACCTCGTTAGTTTGTTCGCCGTGCTCGGGAGGCTGACGGACTACCGCTGTTGGTGTTCCGCTGAATCGGGGCGCCGGCGCCGGCTGCGTTACGCCACCGTGTTCGACAAACGTGCCTCGCTCGACGAGGTGCGGATGATGCGGCGCTTCGTGCAGGTCGAGAACCGGCTGAACACAGGCATCGCGTCCGCCCAACTCTTCGGCCCATTCGTCCCGGGTTTTGGCAACCAAGATCGCCGCCAATTTCTCACCCAGTGCCGGCCAATCGGTGCGGGGTCGATGGAAGCCGAACTCGGTGGGGTCAAGACCAAGAGCATCCTCGAGGTTCTTGTACAACCGAGGGCTGAGGCACGCCACCGAGACGAACTTGCCGTCGGAACAGCGATACGAGCGATAGAGCCAGTGGCCGCCATCGACGGTGTTGGTGCCGCGCTCATTGCGCCAGAACCCAGTGGGCAGACCGCCGTACATGTAGGCCATCAGGTTGGCTGAGCCGTCGACCATCGCCGCATCAACCACCTGCCCTTGCCCGCTCTCGCGGGCCGACATAATCCCAGCCAACATGCCGAGCGCCAAGAAGGTTCCGCCGCCACCAAAGTCGCCGCCCAATAAAACCGGAGGCATTGGCTGCTCGGCGGTTCCTACCGAGTGCGCCACGCCGGTGAGCGAGAGATAGCTCAGGTCGAACCCGGCCTGGTCAGCGAGTGGACCGTCCTGACCCCAGCCGGTCATTCGCCCGTACACGAGGGCCGGATTGTGGGCGGAACAATCGTCGGGGCCAACGCCAAGCTTCTCGCACACGCCTGGGCGGTTGCCCTCGATCAAGCCGTCGGCCTGCTCGACCAGACGCATGAACGTAGCGATGCCCTCGGGCCTATCAAAGTCGATCGTTACGGCTCGCCGATTGCGGTAGAGCGTGCGGTACTGATTGGGCGGGTAGCCGTAGTCGGGCTCGGCGGGCCGATCGATGCGGATCACATTGGCGCCCATATCGGCGAGCAACATCGCGGCGAACGGCCCCGGGCCGATACACCACAGCTCGAGAATGGTTACCCCGGTCAGCGGACCAGTAGGAGTTAGGGCGACATCGGCGCGCTCATCATGGTTGTTCACAGCACCGACACTACGGGGTGACCCAAACAGCTCAGCATCCCGTAACGCTTGATGGGGCGACGACCGTACGGTCGCCGCCCCGAAGCTGGGGGGATTTTAGGCGGGAAGCCCGTTGTTAGTGCCTAGGCACCGATCGAGCAGGTGGTTGTGGAGCTCTCAACTGCACCACCACGTGGCCCGCCATCGCTTACCTGGGCGAACACGGTGATGTCGGTAGCCGTGCCACTTGGAATCTCGAATTGTGTTTGGGCAGCCCGGGTTGTGGTCTCACCGTTATCGACCCAGGTGATGAAGTAGACCCGAGCCCGTGGAATCTGATCCCAGTTGACGACGGTCGTCGAGCCGTTCCGAGTTGCGGTACAGGTGGCTGGACCAGGCGGCTGGCCAGCCGACGCGACTCCACAGTCGGTTCGTTCACTAACGTTGCCGTTGCCGTCGACGGCGGCGATGGTCACCCGCTTCGGGTTGAAAATGGCAATCCCCAAGAACTTCGAGGTGGCATCTGCACCAGCCGGAAATTCGAAGAAGCCCTCTTGGCGATCCTTCGGCACGAAGAGGACATAACCCGCAGCGCCGTCCACCGAATCCCAAGAAATAGTGGCGCCGGATTCGTCGGCCGGAACGTCCTCCGGCGTGGAGGTGCACGATGCCGGAGCTGCGATACCGCCGTTACCGGAGATGGTGCACTCGGAAGCAAGCGTGTTGATTCCGGTTGGCCCACCTGGACCACCAATGGTGATCAGCGCCGAAACGGTAGCGGCCGTAACCGGCCCGCCGCTGAGCTGAATCTCATAGCTCTGATCGTTTTGAACCGTCTGGCTTCCGTCAACCCCACCAGCGGTGTAATCGATGAAGTGAAGACTCGTGCCGTAACTCAGGTCGCCCCACGAAACCAACGCCGTCGAACCCTGGTTCACCACCGTGCACTCGGGACCCAGCGGGGTGCCGGGCTCGATGTAGCCACACGAGGTGCGGTCCGAAATTGAACCGTCCGCCGCGACTGCAGCGACGAAGAAGTTCTCGCCGCTGGTGCGCAAGTCAAGTTCCTCGAAGATCGAGGTTTCCGAGGTGGGGATTTCCTTCAGCTCATCGGTGTTGAACTGTGATCGATAGACGATGTAGCTGGCGGCGTCAGCCACCGGGCTCCACGAAAGATCCACACCACTTGGTGCAGAGTTACCCCAACATTCGGCCGGGGCATCGATTCCACCACCGCCACCGCCCGCAGTTGCTGTGCCGCAGGGAACGCCCGCAGAGTAGGTGCCGTTCGCGAACCTCGCCGAGATAAAAAGCGTCCCGACCGTGCCGGCTGGAGCCTGCACTACTCCCGAAAGATCTCCTTCAGCGGGGAAGACACCGTATCGGTTGTTCTGGCCGTCGACCTCAAGTCGGTAGACATACACAGCGGCGTCGGGGACTGCAGTCCACGAAATCCGGATACCGCCATCAGCCGACTCAGAGGTACAGCTGGCGTTTTGTCCGCCGGTGCCTTCGTTGGCCTGACCGGAACCACACGCCACCGCCGGCGTGTACGAACCATCGGCTCTCACACCCGACACAAACACCGTGCCAACAACACCCTCGTTCAAGGGGATGAATGCCGACGTGCCCATAACCCGCCGATACCGGTTGTCTTGGCCGTCTACCTCAAGGCGGTACACGTACTCAACCGCACCGTTCACGTAGCTCCAGGTGGCGTCGATTCCACCGTTGGCATTCGCGACGGAACAGGTTGAGGGCTGTCCGCCCGTTCCGTCATTGGCCTGGCCAGACCCACAACCAACCGACGCGCTGTAGGAACCGTTGGAGAAGACCGCCGATACGAACACCGTGCCGACATCGCCTTCGGCGAGCTCGATAAAGGTCGACGTGGCATCAACCCGGCGATACCGGTTGTTCTCGCCCGGAACCTCAAGGCGGTAGACGTACTCTGCCGCACCGTCCAAGGCCTGCCAGGTGACATCGATACCGCCATCTGCATTAGATACCGAACAACTTGCTGGCTGCGCCGCCGCCGCATCAGCCGAAACAGCCCCTAACAGTGCGGTGAGCAAGCCCACCACAAGCATCAGCGACAGTCGCCCTCTTGTTCGTGAAACGATCGTCCCAAACATTTCAAATTCCTCCGTAAGCGTTCTTTCTTTACGGAGCGTGTGTCGAGACGTCCCGTGACAGCTACCGACAGGTGGGAACCCAAGAGGTCCCGGTGAAAGAACCTGCCGCTACTTGGGTGCCGGGGTTTCCTACAATTGCCTTGATGACTGGATCCGAAAACACCGAAGCCGAGAACCCAGAACCGGATAAAGAAGCCCGCACCCCGGCTGCCCCGAAGAAGACGTCGTCGGCGAGGGGTTCGGTGTTGGGCGCTGCGATGCTTGGCCTCGGCGAGGTGCTCGAGCCAGAGAAGGCCAGCACGGACGTGGTGGTCGAGCAATCGCTTGATGGCGACGACGACATGGGCAAAAAGTTCGACCTCGACTTTGGCCAGCTCGACGACCTCGACCCGCAGCCGTAGCCCGCTGCTAGGCCCCCGCTAGCCGATCCACTCGTCGACGAGGTGTTGGTCGGTCTCATAGATCCGACATGTTCGAAGCTTGTCGTCGACCACGGTGAACTCCAGGGCCCGACGCAGGTCGGCGGTTCGTGAAGCGTCTGCTGGGTGAGTCCATCTCTCGATGATGACGGCAATCACCGAGTGGCTTCCTTGCAGGATGTCCACCACCTCGATCGGTTGGCGGCCGGTGAGCTCTTGTAACTTCAACAGTGCTTCTACCGAGGCGGTTTGACCATCGTGAACGCCAGACAGATGGTTGCGACCAGGCCACGTGAGAGCCAGATCATCGTGATAGAGCCCGATCACCGTGAGCACGTCGCCAGCGATCCACGCATCGCAGTAGGCCTTGATGACCGACAGCGCTGACGATTGTTTCTGATGGTGATTGCTCATTGCATCCCTTGTTCGGCCAGATTTTGGCGGTGTGGTCATAGTCGCTCGGGTGCCACCACTCGACAATTACCTGTGGGGTAAGCGGCGCAATAGCGCACCGGTGCGCGAAGGTTTGCTGTGAACGAAACCGCCGAGGTCTACAACCAGTCGAGTGACTTCTACCTCGAGCACATTGGTTCGACGATTTCCGAGCTGGCCGAAACGCCAGAGGATCAGAGCCACCTCACCGCGTTCGCCTCGGCCGTTCTCGAAACCGGGGGCGGGCGGGTCATTGACCTTGGTTGCGGTGTCGGCCGGGCAACGTCGTTTCTCCACGAAGCGGGCCTCGATATCTCCGGTGTCGATATTTCTATCGGCATGTTGGAAGGCGCTCGCTTGTCTCACCCGCATCTTGTGTTCGCAGAAGGGTCGTTCTTCGACGTCGACGCCGCCGACCACGAGCTTGCTGGAGCATGCCTGTGGTATTCGATCATTCACACGTCCCTCCCCAACCTCGATGCTTGCTGGATCGAGCTGGCTCGCACGGTACGACCCGGCGGGCATGTGCTGCTCGCCTTCCAGTCGGGCAACAACGAGCGGGTGGAGGTGCCGAATGCCCATCAGACGTCATCGACGCTCATCAGCTACCGCCACAACGCCGACGATGTGGTCGAAGCGTTACAGCGGAATGGCTTCGACGTTGTATCCCGAGCCACGCGACGCCTCCCCCCGCCGCACCAGCGGCAGACAACCGCACTGACCTTCATCACCGCCGTTCGCCGATAGAGCTCTCGTGCCTCCTGGACGATCCGGGCGCGTACTCCGGGAGGAGTACATCAAACCGACTCGCGGCGGATTCGCACGGTGCGGAAACCGTTCACGATGCTTCTATGACCAGTGCTACCGCATCTCGACCGCCACTTCCCGTTCGCGATAGATCAGCGGGAAGGAAGTCTTCACTTCGGAAACTCAGCCCGTGGCAGCGTGTTGTTGCCTGCCTCTCTCTGATTGCCCCGGGCGTTGCTGTGTTTGCCGTCGTTGCTCGGGCGCTTGGGTTCTTTACGACGGAGCAGATGATCGAGTTGGCGCTCGGTGCTGGCGAGAACCCCGGAACGTTCACTTTTGCGGCCATGTTCTTGGCGTCACCGATTCAATGGCTCACCGGTCGTTCGCAGGTTCGGATTCGAAAGCTATTGGGCATCGTCTTCTACGGCCTAGCGGTCAACAACTTCGTGATGTTTCTGGTCGAGCGACGTATCGATAGCACGGGAGTAATGGCTGAGATCGGCGGGTCACCAATGCTGATTGCCGGGCTTACGGCGTTACTACTTGCGACACCGCTGTTCCTTACCAGCAGCCGGTGGTCGCAGCGGTTCCTCGGCATGCGACGCTGGCGACTACTGCACCGACTTACCTACGTGGTTGCGGTGGCCCTGGTGGTGCACGTGCTCCTCATTCCCGATATCGGCCCCGACACCGTGCTTCTCGCCCTCGGCTTCACCGCCCGAGTCCCAGCCGTTCGCAGACGACTACAAGCCAAAGGCCAACGTGGCTGGCCAAGTGCTACAAAGTGGCATGGCAAATGACTCTGAAGACACCGAACCCGAACTGCCCTCGATGACGGGCGTTTCATCGCTGGGGGCATTTTCGATCAGCCTTCCTGTGGAAGACCTTGCGACATCGATTGCGTTCTACGAGAAGCTTGGTTTCTCGGCCCTCGGCGGCGAAGAGGGCTCGTGGATGATGCTGGTCAATGGCACAGCGGTTCTCGGCTTGTTCCAAGGGATGTTCGACAAGCCAATGCTCACCTTCAACCCCGGGTGGGGCCAGAACGCCTCGGAGCTGAGCGAGTTCATCGACGTGCGGGTCTGGCGAGAAACGCTGGCCAAGGCAGGAATTGCCATCGATGCCGAAGCCGACAGCACGGGCGAAAGCGACGACGGCCCGGCATCGTTCATAGTGGTCGACCCCGACGGCAACCCGATCCTCATCGACCAGCACCGCTAACCAACTCCGCCGTTTTCCCTGAGAGAGTTGACGAATGACATGTTGAGTCAAATTGAGACGATGTGTCAGAATAGCGATATGGACCAAGCAGGCAACACCTCCAAGACCATCGAAAACAACAACCTCGAGCTGGCGGAAGCCCTCCCCAACGCTCCATTCCGCGAACTTCACAAACGCACCGTCAACCAACCGATCGACGACGTTTGGCAGCACTGCATCGACGTCGAGATCGGCGATGTCCGAACGATGGGCCCACTCATGGCCCTCCGCCACCTCCCGAAACAGCTGAGCGGCAAAAAGTCGATCGAGCTGGAAGCCCCCGACTCACTACTCGATGCCTTTGCCGCCAACGGGTTCATCATTCTCCGACAAGATCCCGAACCCATCGATGGCCGGGCGGTCATCTTGTTCGGCGCCGCCGGAAAGTTCTGGTCGGTAACCAGCAACGAGCCGCGACTCTTTGCATCGCCACAAGAGTTTCTGGACTTTGATGAGCCGGGATGGGCAAGAACCGTCTGCCGACTCGAAGCCATCGACAACGGCGACGGCACCACCAGGGTTGAAACGGAAACACTTATTGCGGGCACCGACTCGGCAAGCACCAGAAAGTTCGCGCCCTACTGGGCCATCATCCGTCTTCCAAGCGGCCTGATCCGACGCAGCTGGCTCGCCGCCATCGACCGACGAGCCACCAGGTTTGCAAAGCACTAGCAAACCCAAACCCGGACCCCAATAACCGAAGCGAACCCGCACCCGGTGCTACCCGGGGCCTGGAACCTTTCAACCCCTGGGTGCCTGGAACCTTTTCGCCAATTCGTACCTGGCACCATAGGGCTCTCTGGTACCTGGCACCGTTTGGGGGTTTTGGTGCCAGGGTTAACCTGTAGTTGAGGGTTAGGTGCAGGAACGATCTTCACCTTCGCTTCATGTTCGGGTCCGTACGGTCCAGAGAATGAAACGAACTCTCACGGTGGTTTTGGTGGTCGCAATCTTGGCGGCAATGTTGGCCGCAGTGTTCCTAGCAACCGACGCGGCATTCTCGCCAACAGCTGCCCAACCCACCCACCGGGTGGAACCTCAGATCCGCATCGACCAGTTTGGCTATCTGCCCAACAGTCCGAAGGTGGCGGTGCTGGCTGACCCCATCGTCGGCGCCGACGCCGGGGTCGCCTACACCCCGGGCCAGCGGTTTGAGATTCGCCGCTGGTCCGATGACCAAGCGGTCTTTGAATCCCTGCCCACGCTCTGGAACGCGGGCGCCACCGATCCTCAATCCGGAGATAGAGGCTGGTGGGTTGACTTCACGGAGTTCCGCACACCCGGCAGCTACTACCTCTTCGATGTAGACAACCAGGTCCGCAGCCACCGGTTCGAAATTGCGTTGGACGTGTACGACGACGTTCTCGACGCAGCGCTCAAAGCCTTTTGGTTTAACCGGGGCAACGTGGCCCACCCTCGTTCACTTGCCGGACCGTGGGCCGACGGCGCCGCCTATGTGGGTCCGGGCCAGGACACCGAGGCCCGCTGGGTTGACGACCGCAACAATCCCGCGACGGCCCGCGACCTCAGCGGTGGTTGGTTCGATGCCGGAGACACCAACAAATACGTCACGTTCGCTTCGTCGCCGGTACATCAACTTCTCAGCGCCTATCAATCACACCCCGAGGTATTCGACGATGCCGTCGGCATCACCGAGTCGGGCAATGGCGTGCCCGATGTGCTCGACGAGGTCCGCTGGGAAATCGAGTGGCTCAAGAAGATGCAGAATCTCGACGGAGGCGTGCTGCTCAAGGTGGGCGAAATCGAGTACGGCCCACAGGAGCTTCCAAGCCAGGTCACACTCCCCCGCTACTACGAGGAGGCCTGCTCGTCGTCGACCATCGCCGCGGCAGGAATGTTCGCCCACGCTGCGGTCGTATTCGCCGGAGTGCCCGAGCTGCGGAGTGAGGTGCCCGAGCTAACCCGACGGGCGAAGAAGGCATACCGCTGGTTCAAACGTAACCCCATCGAAACCGACTGCGACCAAGGGGCCGTAAATGCGGGCGATGCCGATGTCACCGCTGGCCGACAGCGAGGCGAACAAGTCACGGCAGCGGTGTATCTGCACGAGCTGACCGGGAAGAAAACCTATCGTCGCACAATTGCGAAGAACATTCGTTTCACCACGGCGTTCACCGACCCCGAGTTCGCCCGCTACGAACCCCAACACGGAGATGCGTTGGCGACGTACATAACCCATCCGAAAGCGGGGAAGAAGGTGGTTCGCCAAATCCGCAAAGCCATGAAGAACTCGCTGAACGACCCGGCCGTGCGATACCCGGCCAACGCTGGCCTATACCGCTCGTATCTTCCCGAGGAAAACATGCACTGGGGAAGCAACCTGGTTCGGGCCAACGCCGGATCGTCGAGCGCCACGATCGCAGAGGCAGGGATCGACTCACCGAACCGGTGGATGCAACTCGACCGAGCATCGACCAACCTACAAACGTTCCACGGCCTCAACCCGCTCGGACTTGTGTATCTGTCGAATATGGACGAGCTCGGTGGCGAGCGTTCGATCTCGGAGATCTACCACTACTGGTTTGCCGACGGCACCAGGTACGACAGCGCTATTGACTCGCCCGTCGGTCCACCGCCGGGGTACGTACCGGGCGGACCAAACGTCACGTACTCGGGTCCGGTTTCACCTCCCGCAAACCAGCCGCCTCTTAAGGCATACGCCGACTGGAACGCCAACGGAAACGTCGAGCGTTCTTACGAGATCACCGAGCCCGGCATCTACTACCAGGCTGCCTACATTCGCCTACTCGCCGGCGTGATGGTGAACGATCGATAGCTTGTCGTCGAGTGACCGTAGTATCAGCCCATGACTTCACGAAGCGTCTGGATGCCCGCCGAACTCGCCGCCTACGTCGATCAACGCTCTACTGCGCCCGACCCCGTGCAGCAACAGCTCATCGAACGCACCACCGACATGGGCGGCATCTCGGTCATGCAGATCGGCCCAAATCAGGGGGCATTCCTCGAGGTCCTCATCGGCGCCATGGCGCCCCGTCTGTGTATCGAGATCGGCACCTTCACCGGCTACAGCTCGCTTGCCATCGCCCGAGCGCTTGGCCCCGACGGCAAGCTCATCTGTTGCGACATCAGCGAAGAATGGACAGCGGTGGCCCGCGAACATTGGGAAGCGGCTGGCGTATCCGACAAGATCGACCTTCGTATCGGACCGGCACTCGAAACGGTTCGATCGCTGCGCGACACCACCGTCGACTTTGCTTTCATCGACGCCGACAAGACCGGCTATATCGACTACTACGAAGAACTCGTCCCGCGGCTTTCGACCAATGGCGTCATCGCCGTCGACAACACCCTGTGGGACGGCAAGGTCGTCGACGCCAACGATACGACAGACGACACGGTCGCGTTGCGGGCCTTTAACGACCATGTGCTCGCCGACCCGCGAACCATCTGTGCCCTCACCCCAATCGGCGACGGTCTCACGTTGATTCGCAAGAAATAGTCACCCCGACATACCTGTCCGAAATCCGCCAGACACCACGAACCCTGGCTGTCATAGTTGCGGTATGGATACTGCAACTACCACCTACGCCCTTGCTCCAATATCGACCGCCGATGCCGACCGACTGCGTGTTGCCGGAGGCCCGATGTATGTGGCCGACGCCGTTCCCGGATACCCGTGTCGACAGTGCCTCCAAGACGCCGACATCGGTGACGAGTTGATTCTCGTCTCGCACGATCCGTTCCTCGGATCGTCGCCATATCAGTCGGCAAGCCCGATCTTCCTGCATCGGCAAACCTGCTCGGCACCCGAAGATGGCCAACTTCCGCTGCAACTCACTCGCCGTCAGCTGTCGGTCCGGTCCTTTGATGCCGATGAGATGATGCTCGACGCCGCGGTCATCGACGGTACCCGTCTCGACGAAACACTCATCCGTTTCTTCTGCGACGACCAGGCACAACGGGTCCGGGTGCACAACGCCGAGCGCGGCTGTTGGGCAACCGATGTCGAGCGAGCATCGGCATAACAATTACATGGTGGTGGAAACCTACCGAAATGGTCCCGAACCGGTCTATGAGCGCTTCGACGAGAAAGGACGGATGTTGCCCGACGGCCTGGAGTACATCAACAGTTGGCTTGAGTCCGGAAGTCAGAATCGATGCTTCCAACTCATGGAAGCCGACGACCCTTCGTTGTTCAATGTCTGGATCGCCAAGTGGGATGACCTGGTTGACTTTGAGGTAGTGCCCGTAGATCGTTCGCCAACCGCAACCGGGCCCAACCACTCCTAAACGCTATTGCTCGCGAGGGTCGTCGATACGGACTTCCATGAGTTCCGGAATATGAGCTTGCATCTTGTCGAACGCAACGGTCTGCAGAAACTCGGCGGGCATTACACATTCCCGACACTCGACCGTGTCGAGCACTAGGCGGAGATGCGCGACCGAACCGTCGAACCTGACCAGCTCGACCTCTCCCCCATCGGCAGCCACGAGGTCGCGGACTACCCCAACCGCAGCGTCGATACCGTCCGG
>CALJDK010000006.1 GCA_938023735.1 uncultured Acidimicrobiales bacterium | reverse complement strand
ACTGCAATGACTCGTATGACACCGTCGGAAGCGTTTGTGGAGACCATGGTTGCTCATGGTGTCGATACGGCGTTTGGTATTATGGGTTCGGCGTTTATGGATGCGATGGACATTTTTGCTCCGGCGGGTATTCGTTTGGTGCCGGTTGTTCATGAGCAGGGTGCTGCGCATATGGCTGATGGCTACTCGCGAGTGTCGGGTCGTCATGGTGTGGTTATTGGCCAGAATGGGCCTGGTATCTCGAATTGTGTGACGGCTATCGCGGCAGCGTTTTGGGCGCATTCGCCGGTGGTTATCGTCACCCCACAGACGGGCACGATGGGTATTGGTTTGGGTGGTTTCCAGGAAGCGAACCAGTTGCCGATGTTCGAAGAGTTCACGAAGTACCAAGGCCACATCAACAACGAAGCCCGCATGGCCGAGATCACGGCTCGCTGCTTCGACCGTGCGCTTTCCGAGATGGGTCCAACCCAGCTCAACATTCCTCGTGATCGTTTCTACGGCGATATCGATGTTGAGATTCCTGAACCGATGCCGCTCGATCGGGGCGCTGGCGGCGAGAAGAGTCTTGCTGCTGCTGCTGAGATGTTGGCTGCGGCCGAGTTTCCGGTGATCCTGTCGGGTGGCGGTGTCGTGATGGGAGATTGTGTCGAAGACTGTGTGGCCTTGTCTGACATGCTTGGCGCTCCGGTTGTGAACTCGTATCTGCATAATGATTCGTTCCCGGCTTCGCATCCGATGTGGTGTGGCCCTCTCGGTTATCAGGGTTCTAAAGCGGCGATGAAGCTCATTAACAAGGCCGATGTTGTGCTGGCGCTTGGAACCCGGTTGGGGCCGTTTGGAACCCTGCCGCAGCACGACATGGACTATTGGCCCAAAGACGCCAAGATCATTCAGGTCGATGCCGATCACACCATGTTGGGCCTGGTGAAGAAGGTGTCGGTTGGTATCCACGGCGATGCTGGCGCGGCGGCACGCGAGCTGCTTCGTCGTCTCGGCGATCAGGACAACATTGCCTGCCTCGCAAACCGCGATGAGCGAGCCGAAACTATCGCGGCGGAGAAGAAGGCGTGGGAAGATGAGCTTGATGCGTGGACCCATGAAACCGACGACTTCTCCATGGAGATGATCGCCGAAGCAAACGAAGAAGAAGGCGACTGGCTCCACCCCCGCCAAGTCCTGCGGGCCTTGGAGAATGCCATGCCCGAACGGGTGATGGTGTCCACCGATATCGGCAACATCAACTCGGTCTCCAACAGCTACCTTCGCTTCGAAGAACCACGGTCGTTCTTTGCCGCCATGTCGTGGGGCAACTGCGGCTACGCGCTCCCAACCATCATCGGTGCGAAGGCTGCAGCCCCCGACCGGCCGGCCGTGTCTTATGCCGGCGATGGCGCTTGGGCAATGTCGATGACCGAGGTCATGACCGCTGTCCGCCATAACATTCCGGTGACCGCAGTGGTGTTCCATAACCGGCAATGGGGTGCCGAGAAGAAGAACCAGGTCGATTTCTACGGCCGACGCTTCGTTGCCGGCGAGCTTGACGGCAACGAGAACTACGCCGATATCGCTACCGCCATGGGCGCCAAGGGTGTCCGAGTCGACAAAATCGACAACGTTGGCGCTGCGCTCACCGACGCCATCAACGCCCAGATGAACGACGGCGTCACCACCGTCATCGAAATCATGTGCACCAAAGAACTCGGCGACCCGTTCCGCAAGGACGCTCTGTCCACCCCCGTCCGCCATCTCGCCAAGTACAAAGACTACGTCTAGAGATGGCACCTGCTGCCTCGGCGCCGACCGAGCTCGTCGACGTTGAGGCAGTTTTTGGCTTTCGTACCGGTCTCGAGGTTCGGGCCTTTGCGCCGAGCGACGAGATCGGTGTCGATGGCCACGTCGTGCAAGATCACGTGCCGGCCATCGACCCGGCGTACCGGTTCGACCCCGACGTAACGCTGGCTGTTCTCGCCGGCTTCGCACAGAACCGGCGGGTGCTGGTGCAGGGGTACCACGGCACCGGAAAGTCAACCCATATCGAGCAGGTGGCCGCCCGGCTGAACTGGCCAATGGTTCGGGTGAACCTCGATGGTCACCTCACCCGAATGGACCTCATAGGCCGCGACGCCATCGTGTTGCGCGACGGCAAACAGGTCACCGAGTTTCAAGAAGGCATCCTTCCGTGGTCGCTCACCCGGCCGGTAGCTTTGCTGTTCGATGAATTCGACGCTGGCCGCCCCGAGGTCATGTTTGTGATCCAGCGAGTTCTCGAACGCGACGGCAAGCTAACGCTCCTCGACCAGAACCGCGTGCTGGCGCCCCACCAATCCTTCCGGCTGTTCGCCACGGCAAACACGGTGGGTCTCGGCAACCTCAACGGGCTCTATCACGGGGCCCAACTGCTCAATCAGGCCCAGGTTGACCGGTGGGATATCGTCGCCAAACTCAACTATCTCAGCGCCAGCGCCGAGCGGAACATTGTGCTCGCCCGAGTCCCGGCAATCGCCGACCTACCCGGTGGCGAAGCGACGGTCGACTCGATGATCGCCGTTGCCGAAATGACCCGAACCGGCTTTGCTGCGGGTGACCTGTCCACCGTGATGTCACCTCGAACCGTGATCTCTTGGGCCGAGAACCTGTTGTTGTTCGGAGATCCGGGTCAGGCATTCCGGTTGTCGTACCTCAACACCTGCGACGACGCCGAGCAGTCGATCGTTGCCGAGTACTTCCAGCGGGCATTTGCCGTCGATCTCGACGAGTCCATCGCACAAAGCTGATGGCCATCGAGCCGCTCACCGAAGGCATCGATGAACGACGCCGTCGCCGCCTCATCGAACGTCACAGCGCAGCGGCATTGCGGGCCGTCGCCGCCGAACCAGACGCTGAGTTCGTCGGGCAACGGCTCACCATTGGTGACCAGCGGGTTTCGGTAGCCACGCCGTACTTGGTGGCCGGCGACCGGTGGGTGCCTATCGGAGCGCTTCGGGGAGTTGCCGACGCCATCGGCATGCGACTTCGCCACAGCGACATCGAACTCCACCGATCGCTTCGACCGGCCCCACCCTTCCAGCAGGTGGTCTTCGACACGCTCGAACAGCTTCGCTGCGATTCGTTGGTTCCCGATCACCTTCCGGGCGTACGGAACAATGTAGCCCAAGCCTTCGAGGAGTGGGATCGCTCCACACGCGCCATGGGTGTGGCCGAAACCGCGCTCGGTCGGCTCGTGTACACCGTGACCCATATGGCCCGCTCTCGTTTCGGCACGTCGGTCGGAATGCTCGACAACGAGACCCAGATCGAAATTGAGGGCATCACCGAGGCGCCGCGAATGGAACTGGCGCCAATGATCGGTCACGACCTGGTGGCGTTGGCGGAGAACCGGCACGACCAGGCTGCCTACGCCGTTCACGCAACAAAGATCGCCGATGCTGTGGCCATTGTCGCTGGCGACGCCGCCGAACATCTCACGCCTACCGATGTGGTCGATGTAAAGAAGCGCCTCATGCTTGCTGCAGCTTGGGACGACGGCGACAACGAATCGTTCGACGGGCACGAGGTCGGCGCCGGGGGAATCGGTGGCGTCGATGACGGCGTCGGGTCGCTCGATGATCTTGGCGGCTATCGCGTGTTCACCACCGAGTACGACATTGAGGTCTCGGGCCAGGACCTGCTCCTCGACGTCATCGCTGCCCGACGTCGGGCCGAACTCGACACGCTCATCAGCGCACAAGCGGTGAGCGTGCCCAGACTTGCGCATCGGCTCCTCGAACGTCTCGGCACTGCGCAACCTCGCAGCTGGCATCACGCCCAAACCGAAGGGGTTATCGACGCTCTACGTCTTTCGCAGGTGGTCAGTAATCCAACGTTCCGTCAGGTGTTTCGCACGCCTCGCCACGAGCCAACTGCCGATCTTGCGGTGACGTTTCTTCTCGACACATCGGGTTCGATGAAGCGCCAACGCTACGAAGCCATGGCGGTACTGGTCGACACGTACAGTCGGGCGCTTGATCTTGCAGGAGCCACGTCCGAAGTGCTGGGTTTCACGACTGCTGCCTGGAATGGTGGGCAGGCTCTTGTCGACTGGCAGAACGCAGGCGAACCCAACCTTCCCGGCCGGATAGGCGAGCGGTGCCACATTGTGTACAAGGACGCCGACTCATCATGGCGGTCGTCGCGCCAGTCGCTCGCCGCAATGCTGCAGACCACCCACTATCGCGAGGGGCTCGACGGTGAAGCGCTCGCGTGGGCGTACCGACGCCTTGCTGCCCGGCCCGAGCGACGCCGCATTCTGGTGTTCATCTCTGACGGCGCCCCAAACGATGTCGCGACGGCAACCGCCAATGGTGAGAACTACCTCACCGACCACCTGCAGCGGGTAGCCCGCCGTATTCAGCGAACCGGAGCGGTTGAGATCGGGGCCATCGGCATCGATCTCGACATGGAGTGGCTCGTATCGAAATCGGTGTCGCTCGACCTCAGTGGCACCCTGACACTCCGAACGTATCGAGCGCTCGAAGACCTGGTGCTGCACGGCTAAATAATCGACGGGTTGATCTCGGTTTGTCGCCGTTCGACGTAGTCATCGAGCGCTTGCCGCCGAGACTCATCGAGCGCAGGAGGTTCATAGGCGGCAATTAGGGCCTTGGCTTTCTCTACCGACCGAGCCGTCATGTCGCGCGAGCCTGCAAGTTCCCAATTCTCATAGGCCTCATAATCGAGCACCTCCGGAAGGAAGAACGCGTCCTCGAAGTGTTTCAGCGTGAACTGGTCGCCGAGGTAGTGACCGCCCGGCCCGATGCGGGCAACCGCCTCCAGGGCCTCGTCGAGGCGATCGAACTTTACGCCTTCTGCGTACGCCGCCATCATGAGATTCTGCTCACTGTCGGCAGCGAGCTTGGCCATACAGTGCACCATGCCAGCCTCGTCCCAGCCGCCTGCGTGCATCATGAAATTGCAGTTGGCAGTTACCCCGGCCATGTAGGAAGTGGCCGACTCATACCCCGACTGCGCATCGAACTCCTTCGCCGATGCCTGCGACGCTGTAGTACGCCAAGGCACCCCGTAGCGGCGGGCGAGCTGGCCAACGATGCCGTTGATCAGGTTGATCTCGGGCATGCCCGACATCGGAGCTCCTGAACGCATCGATACCGCAACTGAATATTGCCCATAGATGATCGGTGCTCCGGGGCGAACAAGTTGGCTGTAGGCGATGCACGCAATGGCTTCAGCATTGAGCTGTGCCACCGTGGCGACAACGTCAGCGGGCGTGTTCGCGGCGCCGAGCACGAAAGGGGAGAGGAGCACGGCTTGGCCTGCTTCCACCATGACTCGAAGGCCTTCAAGCATCGTTGCATCCCAGACCAGGGGCGAGTTGCCCGAGATGTGGCCCATCATCACCACGTTGTCCTGCAGAAACTCCGAGCCGTACACGATCTCGGCCATCGCAATGCTGTCGAGCGAGCGCTCCTGTCCGGTCACCATTCCGAAGACGGGCAGGTCGGTCTCGACGAGACTCGAATGGTTGATGTGCAGATGCCGCCAGGGAATCGGTATGTCCATAGGTTCACAGGCGAATCCAGATGCCATATGAAAGCCTGGGCTGGCCTGCACGATGCGGTTGATGTCGCGGAGGTCTTCGATGGTCGAGTTGCGCCGCACACCATCGAGATCGCGCACATTCGGTGCTCCATGCATCGGGCAGAACGTGATCGTGTCGACCCCGAGCTCAAACTGAGTGTCGGCGCCTCGTCCGGTGACGTCGAACCGATCGGGAGCTGTCGCCATCAGCGAGTCGAGCAGCTCGCCGTCGGGGTGAACTCGCTGGCCTTGCACCTCGGCGCCAGCATCGACCCATTGCGCAAGCGCTACGTCGTCACGGAAGTCAATACCGACCTCGGTGAGGATCCGCAGCGAAGCCTGGTGAATCGCTTCGAGCTGGTCCTCGCTGACTACCTCAACCGGCTTGATGCCGTAGCGAGTGGTTGTCAACCGAGGCGTCACCGCGGTCTCGCGAGCTCTCTTGCGTGATCCTCGGCCCCGTCGCTTCGGAGTAGTTGCGTCACTCATGGCGCAACGTTAGCTGCATCATGAGTGATCCGGAGTTAGCTGCGGGCGAGGCGACCGGGCCGTGCTCCGGTGTCTTCGTCGTTCTCGCGGGTGACGACACCGTTGCAAAGGGTGGCGACGTAACCCGAGACCGGTTGCATGAGTCGGGTGCCGCCGGCGGGGAGGTCGTGGTGAGCAACCGGTGGCGACACCTTGAGGTTCTCATGATCGATGATGTTCACGTCGGCCCGCTTGCCAACCTCGAGCGTGCCTCGGTCGTCGAATCCGTACAGGGTGGCGTTGCGTGCCGACTGTTTGTTCACGAGGAATTCGACTGGCAGTTGGTCGCCTTTGCGATCTCGTGCCCAGTAGGTGAGCTGGGTGGTGGGCATGCTGCCGTCGCAGATCAGGGTGACGTGAGCGCCCGCATCGCTGAGCCCGGTGACCGTGTGAGGATGTTCAAGCATCTCGCGGAGCACGTTCATTCGAGCGGTCACGTCGACCGTACTAAGCGAGGCGAAGTTGGTTCCGCCATTCTCGAGCATGAAGTCATAGAGGTACTCGAGGGGGTCGCGTCCTTCTGCCTTTGCTCGGGCGCCCAGCGTGTCGCTCACGTCGGGTTCGTAGTCGACGGGGTCTGACAGCGGGTACATAACTGCCGCTGAGCGACGGAACAGCCCATGCACGTTCTCCATAGAACCGGGGGCTTCCGGGCTAATCGTCTTTTCTTCGAGCAGTGTGGCCTTCATGGCCGGGTCGCTCATCGCGACTACCCGGTCGGCAAGCGGGAGGTGCGCAAGCTTCTCGATGTAGGTGGGCTTGCGCATGAACGCGTGGTACGCGCTGAGGCCGGTGAGGAAGCCGATTGGCCGAGAAGACACCTGCGGATGAAGCTGGGCGCCCGCGGCGTTTGCTTCGTCGGTGAGTCGAAGGATCTCGCGCCACAGATTTGGGTCGTAGTCGGGTGCCTGAACCAAGGTGAAGGTGACGGGTCGGCCGCTGACCAGCGAGAACCGCCGCATCAGATCATGCTCGGCCTCTTGGGTGGTGCGCTCACCTCCGAGATTCTCGAGCTTGCCGACGGTGCCAGCGGGAATCATTTCGAACACGCCCTTGCCGACTCGACTCATGTGTTCGGCGATGGCGAGCAGTTCTTCGTCGGCAGCAAAGGTGCCGGGCACGGGCTCTCCCCACAAGGCCCGGTGGCCAATAGTGCGTGACGTGCTGAAGCCAACGGCTCCGGCGTCGATCGCCTCGGCAACGAGGCGCCCCATGTTGTCGATGTCGGCGGCGGTGGCGTCTTCGTTGGTCCGGCCCCGCTCGCCCATGGCGTAGAAGCGCACGGCACCGTGGGCGATCTGAGCGCCGACATCGAGTGCGTATTCGCGTTCGGCCATGTAGTCGAGGTAGTCGGGAAAGGTCTCCCATGAACCCCAGTCCATGCCCTCGTGAAGGGCTGCGCCGGGTATGTCTTCGACGCCCTCCATCAATTCGATGAGGGCGTTTTCGTTGCCGGGGGACACTGGAGCGAATCCGACACCGCAGTTGCCCATGACCACGGTGGTGACACCATTGTGCGACGACGGCGCCATCTCCGAGTCCCAGCTGATCTGGCCGTCATAGTGGGTGTGCACGTCGACCCATCCCGGGGTGACGAGTGCGCCGTCGGCGTCGATCGTTCGATGTGCAGCCGCAGAGATAGTGCTGCCGACCTCGGCGATCTTGCCGTCAGCGATAGCGATGTCGCCGCCGACCGGCGCAGAACCGGTGCCGTCTACCAGTGTGCCGTTCTTGATCACGATGTCGTACATGGTTCCGGTTTAGCGCAGGAACTGCGTTCACTCCCAACTATCTCTCGTCTGACACTTGGTCTGACACTTGGTCTGACACTTGGTCTGACACTTGGTCTGACACTTGGTCTGACACTTGGTCTGACACTTGGTCTGACACTTGGTCTGACACTTGGTCTGACACCACTGGCTAGGGCAGGCGGGAGAACCAGAGGAGGCTGAGGAGGCCGGTGATGAGGGCTAGGGCTAGGCCGGCGCCTACGAACCAGTCGGAGATGCTTGAGAGCTCGATCTCGAAGCCCTCGGAACTCCCGATGTCGGCGTACACCCGCTCGAGTTCTTCGGCGCTTTCGGCGGCAAAGAACTCGCCCCCGGTTTCTTCGGCGATCTGACGGAGGTCGGCGGTACGCACCGGCACCGCGATGGGGTCAGGGCCGAACTCGGGCAGCAGGATCTGGCCGTTCGGCGTGCCGAAGGCGATGGTTGCTACCGGGACCTCGGCGAGTACAGCCGCCTCGATGCCCTGTTCGTTGGGGCGCCCGGCCGTGGTTTCGCCATCCGACATCAACACGATGGCGCCGGGGACGGCCTCGCCCTCGTCGTTCGCCTGCGGAGCCAGTTCGAGCGCCTCGAGGCTCGCAAACAATGCATCGCCGATGGCGGTTCGTTCATTGAGTTCGAGTCGGTCGATAGCGTTGTCGATCTTGAGCCGATCGGTGGTGGGAGGAACCCAAATAGTTGCCGCACCGTGAAAGCCGACAAGCCCGATGTTGATCGATTCGGGAACCTGTTCGACAAAGAGTTTGGCTGCTGTCTTGGCGGCTTCGATGCGATTGGGGTCGACGTCGTCGGCGAGCATTGAAAGTGACGTGTCGATGGCCAAAACAATGGTGGCGCGTTCGCGTGGAACCCGACGTTCGGTTGCCGGGTCGGCGAACGCCACCGTGAGCACGGCAAGCATGGTGAGGAAGCCGACGGCCGGAACATGTCGTCGCCAACCGGGTCGGGCCGGGGCGACCTCGGCCAAGAGGTCGAGGTTGGTGAAGCGAAGTGCGTATTGCTTTCGCCGGCTCTGGGCGTAGATGTACGCAAGCGCCATGGCTGCGACGGCGACGAGCAGGAGAAGTCGCCATGGGTGGAAGAAACTCATGAGGCCCCAACGGTTGGGTTTGCGCCTTTGCGGCGTTTTCGAAGACCGATGAACTTGGCGAGTTCAAGAAGCCAGTCCTGATCGGTGCGGAGGAAGAGATGATCGGCGCCCGCGCCACGAATTGAGCTTTCGTGTTCGGCGCGCTGCGCCATCGCCAGGGCCGCAAAACGGTTGCGCACCTCGGCGTTGCTGGTTTGGATTTCGAGCGTTCGTCCTGATTCGGGGTCGACGAGGTCAATGAGTCCCACGTCGGGCAGCTCAAGTTCTCGTGGATCGGCGACTTCGATGCAGATCACCTCATGGCGCACCGTAAGCCGCTTGAGTGCTTCATCCCACGGGTCGTTCGACAGGAAGTCCGAAACCACAACCATCAACGCGCTTCGGCGGGCGGTGGAGCTCAGCCGGTTGATGCCGTCGGTCAGACTGACTGGGCCTTCGGCGCCACGAGGAAGGCTTCGCATCTGATGGAGAAGGGACATGAGATGGGCGCGGCCGCCTCGCGAAGGAATATCGAGTGCGCCTTCGGCGTGAAGGGCGAGCGCGCCGAACCGGTTTCCGACCTTGCCGGTAATGACACCGAGAGCGCCGGCCACCGCCATTGCGAGCTCGCGCTTTTCCCACTGCACGGTTCCGAAGTCGAGGCTTGGCGAAAGGTCGAGCAGTACCCGCGCTTCGAGTTCGCGGTCGGCGACCGACTCGCGGATGTGGGTCTTCTGGCTTCGAGCGGTGACGTTCCAGTCGATGCGACGAACATCGTCGCCAGGGGCGTACTCGCGGGTTTCTCCGGGCTCAGAGCCGTGGCCGGCGGAGAGTCCCCGGTAGTCGCCGTGCAGCAGCCCATCGAGTCGCCGGGCTACGTCGAGTTCGAGCCGTCGAAGAATTTCGCGGTTCGATTGTTGGTCTTGGCCTGGCATCAGTAGCTAGCGGCGTCCTGTTGGGGGGACACCTGCGGAGCAGGAATCGTGCTGAGGATCCGGGCCAGGATCTGGTCGGCGCTGATATCGCGAGCAAGAGCTTCGTAGCTCAGCACCAGGCGATGACGAAGTACCTCGGGAGCGATATCGAATACGTCCTGGGGAACTACGTAGGTCCGGCCTCGCATGAACGCCAGGGCCTTGCCTGCTCGGACCAACCCAAGGCTTGCTCGTGGACTTGCTCCGTAGGTGAGCAATTCGGCGAGATCGGGCAGGCCCATCATCTCGGGGTTTCGGGTGGTGAGTACGAGGTTGACGGCGTAGTCGACGACAGCCCGGTCGATGTAGATCGCGTCGGCGCCAGCTTGGAGGGCCATGATCTGCTCGGGGTCAAGAATCTGTGCGGGTTCGGGCGACGCGACACCCATGCGGTACACGATGTCGACTTCTTCGGCCGGGCTCGGGTACTCGACGAGAACCTTCATGAGGAACCGGTCGCGCTGGGCCTCGGGGAGTGTGTAGACCCCTTCTGATTCGATGGGGTTCTGGGTTGCAAGTACAAGGAACGGAAGGGGAGCGGGGTAAGTTTCGCCGCCGATCGATACCTGCTTTTCTGCCATCACTTCGAGGAGCGCTGATTGCACCTTGGCCGGTGCCCGGTTGATTTCGTCGGCAAGAACGTAGTTGGCAAAGATCGGACCGAGCTCGACATCGAAAGCTTCGCTCGATGCTCGGTAGATGCGGGTACCGACGATGTCGGCTGGCAGGAGGTCGGGCGTGAACTGGAGGCGGGCGAAGGTGCCGCCCGTAACCTTGGCCATCGTTTCGACCGCAAGGGTCTTTGCTACGCCGGGTACGCCTTCGAGCAGGCAGTGGCCGCGAGCGAGCACGCAGACCAGTAGTCGCTCGAGCATTCGCTCTTGGCCGACGATGACCTTCTTGATTTCAAACAGCGCCGTTTCCAGTGTCGCTGCATCTTGCCCGGACTCGGAGGCAAGGCCCGTGAGATCTTGTTCGGTGAACTCGGCGACCATGGGGGTGATGTGGTCGCCGCTGGTTTCAGAGACCTCGTAGCCGGTGGCTTCGAAGTCGTCGTTGGTTTCATTTGGGTCGAATGCCATGGATTCTTTCGGCGTTCCTTACATCGGGGGAGTCATCGTGGGGTTCACGCTCTCGCTTCATGGAAGCACAGGTAGCTAAAGCTGAGGATAAACGGCGCGGCCCCGAAAGGTGGGCTCACCCGCATGTCTCTTGGTTGAGGAAAGGGCCGGTAGCGTGCGAAGTGTGAGAATTTTGGTTGTTGACGACGAGGTAGACCTTGCCGACGCGGTAGCGCGAGGTCTTCGGCGCGAAGGCTATGCGGTCGATGTTGCCCACGATGGCAACGATGCGTTCGATAAGGCGCGGATCAATGCCTACGACCTGATCTGTCTCGATCTGACCATGCCCGGCATCGACGGACTCGAAGTATGTCGCCGGATTCGCAGCTCGCCCGAGCTTGTTGACCAGCCCCGGATCCTCATGCTTACCGCTCGAGACAGCGTCGACGATCGAGTGGGCGGCCTCGACCAGGGTGCCGATGACTACCTGGTGAAGCCCTTTGCGTTTGCCGAGCTTGCGGCGCGGGTGCGGACGTTGATGCGTCGAGAAGCGAGTCAGACCAATTCGGTGCTGCAGGTGGGTGAGCTTGAACTCGACACCAGCCGCCACCGGGCCTCGCGAGGTTCGGCCGAGCTGACGCTAACGGCGAAAGAGTTCGCCCTTTTGCGGTACTTCATGACCAAACCCGACCAGGTGATCAGTCAGGAAGAACTTCTCGAACATGTATGGGACGAACACGCCGACCCCTTTACCAATACGGTGCGCGTTACCGTCGGTACCTTGCGCAAGAAAATCCAGGTTGATGACTCGCAGGTGAATCTGATCGAGACGGTGATCGGCAAGGGATATCGCCTCACCCCAGGACCAGGCTGAGGCTGATGGCGATCGATCCGTCGACTGGTGTCGGCGATTCCGTCGACGAAATGGGAGACGTCACGCGCTCGCTGCGATTTGGGCAGCGGTTTGCCGAACGGCTCCCACCGGCGCTCGGGTCGATCCGGGTTCGTCTGACGCTGCTGTACTCGATTCTGTTGTTCGGTCTGGCGTCGATTGTGGTTGGTGGAATCTACGCCGGCTTCGCGCGCGAACTGAACGACCAACCCATCTCCCGTCTTGAACGGAAGTACACGATGGTGCAGGTCGAGAACGGCATCGTGGTCACCAGCCAAGAAGTAGAACGCATCGACCCACTGGCCGCGTTCGAGCAGCAGGTGAACCAGCGAGCACTCGACAAGCTTCGGCAGTATTCCTTTGGGGCGCTGGCCTTGTTGTTTGTCGGTAGTTTGGCAGTGGGTTGGTTTGTGGCCGACATGGTGCTTCGACCGATTGGGCGAATCACTGGTGTGGCCCGCGATATCAGCGCGACCGATCTCAACCGACGAATAAACCTGCGCGGCCCAAACGACGAGTTGCGGCAACTCGCCGACACGTTCGACGACATGATTGGTCGCCTCGACGCCTCGTTTCAGGGGCAGCGGCATTTCATCCAAGAGGCGTCCCACGAGCTGCGGAACCCGCTGGCCGTTATCCGTACCAACGTCGATGTGGTGCTCGACGACCCGTCCGCCGACGTCGACGACCATCGCCAGGTTGGCACCGTGGTCCGAAACGCGGCCGAACGGATGACGGTATTGGTCGACGATTTGTTGCTGTCGGCTCGCTACGAGTCGCCGACCCTGCGTCGCGAGGTCGTCGACCTGCGCGAGATGGTGGCCGGGGCGGCCGCCGAATTTGGCGCGGCAGCGGCTAACGAGAATCTGACGGTCGAGGACCGGACTGTCGGTGTGGACGATCTCACGGTTTCAGGAGACCCGCGTGCTCTGCGAAGGGCAGTCGCCAACCTCATCGTCAACGCGATTCGCCATGTTCCACCTGGCGGGCGGATCGTGGTGGCAACGGGGGCCGAACAGACGTGGCGATGGATCGTGGTCGAGGATGAAGGACCGGGCATACCCCTTGAGGACCGCGAGCGAATCTTCCAGCGGTTCTTCCGTGGCGGCGGGCCATCGAATCGCCAGGACAAACGAACAGGGCTTGGGTTAACGATCGTCCGACAGATCGCCGAGTCACATCGGGGGCACGTGGTGGTGCAGAGCGAGATCAACGAAGGATCGCAGTTCGCGATCTGGCTGCCCACCGCCGATACCGAGCCGGGCGCGCCAGTACCCGTTCGCGAATGGTCGTACCTCCGAGACAAGTAACCCGCAGAGCGTCCGGGCAACCGACGGATGACCCCGCAAAGAAACGTGGAACGTTTTCCTTTGGTTGCCGGTTTCCTTACCGAACCGTTACACAGGCCCCTCTACAGTGAGAACCATGGATTATCCGTCCCCTTTCAATCCAAACCCCGCACAGGACCCGCCGCCGAGCGCCAACAACGGGCCGTCGTGGAGTGCGCCTCAACCGCCTGTGAATCCTGCTCCTGCTGCTCCTCCCGTCCCATCCGGCCCGTCGTTTGGCGCCCCGCTCGGGAGCCCGCCGGCTGCGCCCCCGACTCTTTTGCCAAACCCAGGGTCGCCAGTTCCCGGGACGCCCACCCCTGGGCCAGCAGGCTCGCACGAGTTGCCGACGCCGGCGAAGAGCGCCCGCCGTTGGCCGGTTCTGTTGCTCGGGCTTGTGCTCGGCGGCCTTTTCACCGCTACCGGTTTCTGGTTGGGACAGCAACAGAGCGACGAACCCCAGGTGGCAACCGGTGGATCTGGAGCGATCGTTCAAGCAGACACCGAAGACACCGGCACGCTCGGTTCTCAGGATGACGACAATTCGTCGCAGCCCGCCGCTTCGGCGCCTCCCGCCCTGGTTGAAGGCGACGTCGAGGAACCGGTGGCTGCAGTGGCTCGAGTCCTGGCCCCGTCGGTGGTCGGTGTTTCAAACCAGCTCGGTGAAGGTTCGGGCGTGGCGTATACCGAGAGTCGCCTCATCACCAACGCTCACGTGGTTGGTGACTTCACCGACGTGCAGATCCTTCTCGAAGACGGCCGGGTATTCGACGGCACGGTGCTCGGCACCGATGAGAGTCGCGACGTCGCGGTTGTCGAGCTCGACGAGGCCGTGTTGACACCGGCAACGTTTGCTCCCTCAAGCTCGGTCGAGGTTGGCCAGATCGCCATCGCGGTCGGCAGTCCATTTGGTCTTGAACAAACCGTCACCGCCGGAATCGTCTCAGCAGTCGATCGGGTGGTCGAGAACGACCTCAGTGGCGAAGTCAAACTCGTCGCTATGGTGCAGACCGACGCTCCGATCAACCCCGGTAACTCGGGCGGCGCTCTGGCCGACCGTCAGGGTCGGGTCATTGGCATGAATACTTCCATTCGAACCGCTGGCGGAGTGAACGCCAGCGTTGGTATCGGCTTTGCTGTTCCCAGCGACACGATGCTTCTCATCGCCGAACGAATCGTCGCCGGCGAGTCGCTCGAGACCGGCTTTCTCGGCGTAATGCTTCGTGACTCGGTGGTTGATCCGGTCGGCGCCCTCGTGACCGACGTGAATCCCGATAGCGCCGCAGAGGGTGCTGGTATCGAGATCGACGACATCATCGTCGAGGTTGGCGGTCGCCCGGTCGACGGCACCTTCGCTTTGGCTGCCGCCATCCAGATCCGTAACCCCGGTGAGACCGTCGAGATCGTCGTGTCTCGTGGCGGCGAACTCGTGACACTTCAAGCCGAGCTTGGGTCGTCGTAGCCGCACGGCTCGAGACGCTGAACCACGATAGGATCAGGCCCTCATGGTCTGGGTAATTATTGTCGCTGTCGCTGCCGTGGTCCTCATAGGGGCCGGCCTGTTCTTCTTCCGGGGTGGAGGCGGGGGCGCAACTCCACCGCTGCAGGGGACACCTCGGCCCCAAGCGGGCACCAGCGTGCTCGACGTGCCCAAGCCCGGGCAAGAGTCGGGCGCCACCGATGTTCTCGACGCTCCGGTTGAGGCGCCCGTCGAAGCGCCGCCTTCCAAACCAACGTTTCGCGACCGGTTGGCAAAGGCCCGAGGCGCGTTTACCGGCTACCTCACCGCCATCGTTGGTCGAGGTGTCGACGCCCAAACCTGGGACCAGCTTGAAGAAGCGCTCATCCGTGCCGATGTTGGTGTGCAAACCACGCAGAGCGTGCTCGAGTCGGTCAAGGAAAAAGCTACTGAAAACAAGGTCACCGAAGGTGCCGAAGTTATCGAACTGCTGCGCAGCGAGCTGAAGGCTCGGTTGTCGGGGTTCGATCGGAGCTTGGCGCTGGCCGATACGTCACCGAGCATCTGGCTGTTTGTTGGCGTCAACGGCGTGGGCAAGACCACCACCATCGGCAAGTTGGCAAAGCGAGAATCCGTCGGCGGCAAGTCGGTGGTGCTCGCTGCGGGCGACACGTTCCGAGCGGCCGCCGCCGAACAGCTCGAGATGTGGGCCGAGCGAGCCGGTACCGAGATCGTGCGCGGTGCCGAAGGCGCCGATCCCAGCTCGGTCGTTTTCGATGCCGTCGAGTCCGCGGCATCGAAGGGCGCCGATCTGGTGTTGGCCGACACCGCAGGTCGTCTCCATACCAAGACCAACCTGATGGACGAGCTCACCAAGGTCCGACGTGTGGCCGAGAAGGGCGAGGGCAAGGTGAGCGAGGTGCTTCTTGTCCTCGACGCGACGACTGGTCAGAACGGTCTCACCCAGGCTGCCCAATTCACCGAAGCGGTCGAGGTCACGGGGGTTGTTTTGTCCAAGCTCGATGGGTCAGCCAAGGGTGGCATCGTCATCGCTATCCATCAGGAGCTCGGTATTCCGGTAAAGCTTGTGGGCCTCGGCGAAGGCGCCGACGATTTGGTCGATTTCGACCCCGATGAGTTTGTTGACGCCCTTCTCGCCACCTAGCGAATTTCCTGTGCCTCAACAAGGCTCTTCGTGTCGTTTCAATACAATTCGATATTTCTCAATAAATTGAGGTACCCTCAGGGGTTATGTTCGAGCGGTTTACTTCCCACGCCCGTCGCGTCCTTGCACTCGCGCAAGAAGAAGCGCGCTTTCTCGGCCACGGCTACTGCGGCAGTGAGCATCTGCTCCTCGGCCTTGTTCGTGACGAAGGCGCCGCAGGCGAGGCTCTGAAGCGTCAGGGATTATTGCTCGATCCAACCCGAAAGGCCGTGACGGCCGTTCGGGGACGCGACAACGCAAATCTCGCAGCCTCGGGATCCGGATCTCTTCCGTTCTCGGTGAACGCAAAGGCGGCCGTGAGCGCAGCCGTGAACGATGCCAACGCCTCGCAACAGCCGGTCGACTCCAATCACCTGCTCTTCGGTGTGCTGCGCGACCAGAGCCCAACCGTTCAGGCGGTTTTGCAAGCTGTGCGGACTGGCCAGGACTCTCCGGCTCCGGCTCCGGGTCAGGGTCGAGCTGCACCTGCTCCCCAGCCCGCGGCTGTTGTGCCGCCCCCGCCAGCTCCCTCAGTCATGGCGCCTCAGCCCGAAGTGGCACCGCAACCCGCAATTACTCCGACCGCTATGGCACCAACAGCTCCGACCGAAGCGGCTGTGAGTCCCTCGGGCGACACCACCGAGTTGGCCCGCCGCGTCGACGACCTCACCCGTCGAGTCGACCACCTCCAAGCAATGGTCAACCAGCTTTCGCAGGTCTCAGCAAGCCACTAATCGCACTGAGTCAGCGCAAAACCGGCTGATTCCTAGGCACAGCGAAGGCACCGCCAGCGCGATCCAGTAGTCTTGGCGGTCTATGTTCGAGACGCTTTCCGATCGATTCGACGGCATTTTTACCCGGCTGCGTGGCAAAGGCCGACTGTCCGAGAGCGACGTCGACGATGTCCTCAAAGAGATCCGACTCGCGCTTCTTGAAGCCGATGTGAACTTCGAGGTTGTTCGAAGTTTGCAAGGGCGGATCCGCGAACGCGCCGTCGGAGTAGAGCTTTCCGGAGCCCTCAACCCCAGCCAGCAGATCATCAAGATCGTCAACGAAGAGCTCACGTTCAGCCTCGGTGGCGACACGATGAAGGTGGTGCCCGCGCAGAAAGGGCCAACCGTCATCTTGATGGCCGGCCTTCAGGGTTCGGGTAAGACCACCAACTCGGCGAAGCTTGCTCTGTGGTTCAAGAAACAGGGCCGCAACCCCATCATGATTGGTTGCGATCTTCAGCGTCCGGCTGCGGTCGAACAGCTTCGCACCCTGGGCGGCCAGATCGACGTGCCGGTATTCAGCGAAGCAACCGATCCGGTTTCGGCTGCGGCGGCCGGTATGGCCGAGGCGAAGAACCTAGGCCGCGACGTCATCATCTGCGATACCGCTGGCCGCCTGGCTATCGATGCCGAGTTGATGGAAGAGGTTCGCCAGATCAGCGAAGCCATCAGTCCCACCTACACCTTCCTTGTCGTCGATGCGATGACCGGCCAGGATGCCGTCACCGTCGCCGAGAACTTCCACGACACCCTGGCTCTCGACGGAGTCATCCTCACCAAACTCGATGGCGATGCCCGCGGCGGTGCGGCGCTGTCGGTGAAGGAAGTTGTCGGGAAACCAATCGCGTTCGCGTCGACTGGCGAAAAGCTCGAAGATTTCGACCAGTTCCACCCCGAACGACTAGCCGGCCGCATCCTCGGCATGGGCGACATGCTCACGCTGATCGAGAAGGCCGAAGAGGTTTTCGAGGCCGAAGAAGCAGAAGCGGCGGCAGCCAAGCTTCTCGACGGACAATTCACCCTCGACGACTTTCTCGACCAGATGCAACAGATCAAAAAGATGGGGCCAATCGGCAACCTCATCGGGATGATGCCTGGCGTTCCCAAAGAGATCAAAGACGTCGAGATCGGCGACAAAGAAGTGGGCCGGATCGAAGGCATCATTCACTCGATGACGGTCGAAGAGCGGGCAAAGCCTGAAATTATCGATGGGTCCCGCCGCAACCGGATCGCCGCAGGCTCGGGCGTTAGTGCAACCGAGGTGAGCCAGCTCATCGATCAGTTCAAACAGATGCGCAAGATGATGAAGCAGATGGGTGGCTTTGGCACCAAGAAGAAGCGCGGCGGAGCCCGAGGGAAAAAGGGCAAGAAAGGCAAGAAGGGGCGCTCGAGCGGCGGTCGCGTCACCGCAAAGGGCGGCGCAAAGATCCCGAAAGAAGCAATGGCTCTGCCCGACCTGGAAGAGCTCGAAGGTATGCCGGGCTTCAAGGGCCTGCCTGACCTGCCAAACCTCAACGACAAGTAGCGCACTTTTGGCGCACCAGAACCTGTAGCGGCTCGACCACAAATATCGTGCCCGTTGCTTGGTTTCGAGCGAATTTCGGGCAGACTGTTAGCTTCACTCTCGGTAGCGGCCACTCTCGTACCTCGGCCTCACCAAACGAAGCACCCGAAGGATAGAGAAACCTTGGCAGTCAAGCTCCGACTCATGCGGATGGGCAAGAAGAAACAACCGACGTACCGCGTCGTTGCGGCCGATGGGCGTTCGCCTCGAAACGGTCGATTCATCGAAATTATTGGCACCTACGAACCACGCCAAGACCCCTCGGTGATCAAGATCGACAACGACAAGGCCGTCAAGTGGCTTGCCGATGGTGCCCAGCCCACCGAACGCGTCGAAAAGCTCCTGAAGATTTCTGGCGCCTGGGAAGCTCACACCGGTGAGGCTGCCCCGCCAGCAATCACCGTTGCGGGCGACAGCAAGCCCAGTAAGAAAGCTCAGGCCAAGGCCGAAGAAGCCGCAGCCGCCGCTGAAGATGATGCGGCAGAAGAAGCCCCAGCAGCCGACGAAGCAGCAGGTGAGCAAGAATGAGCGACGAAGAGACCACCGACGCCCCAGCCGAAGATGCCGCTCCGGAAGGCGCCCCAACCGCTCAGAGCGTGTTGACCTACCTCACCAAGTCCATCGTCGAAAACCCCGACGAGGTCGAAGTGGGCGTCAACAACTCTGGCGACCGCGCCACCCTTGAGGTCAGCGTTGCTTCCGGCGACATGGGCCGAGTCATCGGAAAGCGGGGCCGCGTGGCCAACGCAATCCGCACCGTCGTTCGGGCTGCCGCGGTTCGCGACGGCGCCGAAATCGACGTCGAGTTCCTCGACTGAACCTGTCGAAGAACCAGCTAGTTCGATGAGCCCCGACCTGCTTGAGGTCGGACGAATCACGAAACCGCACGGTCTCCGCGGCGACCTTGTTGTTGTGCTCACGACCACTCGCGACGAACGGGTGGCCAAAGGGTCGGTGCTCGTTGCCGAAGGCACAGAGCTCAGGGTGGCATCGTCGCGTCCTCATCAGGACCGGTTCATTGTGAAGTTTGTGGGGGTCGACTCCCGCGAAGCCGCCGACGATCTACGGGGCCGGCTGCTTCTGGCCGAACCCATCGAGGATCCCGATGAAATCTGGGTGCACGATCTCATTGGATGCACCGTTACCACCGTCGATGGCCTCGATTGCGGAACAGTGACCGAGGTCGAAGACAACCCCGCCAGCGACCTGTTGGTTACCGATTCGGGCAAGTTCATCCCGTTGTCGTTCCTCACCGAGTTCAACCCTGGCGAATCCATCATCGTCGACGTCCCCGATGGCATCTTCGACCAATGACACTTCGCGTCGACGTGTTCACGATCTTCCCGGAGATGATCACTAACTACACCGACCAGAGCATTCTGGGCCGAGCCGCACGCAACGATGTGCTCGATGTGCGTGCGCACAACCTCCGCTCGGAGACCACCGACGTGCATCGAACCATCGATGACGCCCCGTTCGGTGGGGGAGCGGGCATGGTGATGATGCCCGAGCCGGTCTTCGCCGCCGTTGAAGCCGCCGACTCACCTCGACCGCTGCTCTATCTCGGGCCATCGGGCCGCACGTTCGACCAGTCCTACGCCAGAGAACTCTCCGAACTCGACGGGTTTTCACTGCTCTGCGGCCGCTACGAAGGAATCGACGAGCGTATTCGTACCGAGCTTTGCGATGGTGAGATCTCGGTGGGCGACGTGGTGCTTGCTGGCGGCGAGCTTGCAGCGCTGGTGGTTCTCGAAGCTACTGCCCGCCTGGTGCCGGGTGTGCTGGGCAACTCGGCATCGGCCGAGGACGAGAGTTTCGCCGATGGCCTTCTCGAGTACCCGCACTTCACCCGACCGGCCGAGTTTCGCGGCCACTCGGTGCCCGACGTTTTACTCTCGGGCAATCACGCCAAAATCGAGCAATGGCGGCGCGCCCAGTCGCTGGCCCGCACCCGGGATTTGCGCCCCGACCTCCTCGAAGCGCGGGGCGGTCTCACCCCAGATGACCAAAAGCTGCTCGACAGCTACGGTCTCGGGTAGACGAAGCCCAATCAGCGCGGCTTCCTGTGACGCATTTTCTCTGATTTTGTCGTGGTCCGAATCATGGGAGCCCAGCTCTTGGCGCCTATGCTGGGCTGCTGGCCACGAAAGTGGCAACCAAACTCTCACCGCCGCACACGGAGCGTGACATGAACCTCACCGATGTAATCGATAACGCAAGCTTGCGCGACGATATCCCCGACTTTGCTCCTGGCGACACGCTCAAGGTTCATGTCCGAGTCGTCGAGGGCAACCGCGAACGTACGCAGTTGTTTGAAGGCGTGGTCATTCGTCGCCAAGGCGGCGGTATTCGTGAGACCTTCACCGTTCGCAAGGTCAGTTTCGGCGTAGGTGTCGAGCGTACGCTTCCGGTGCATTCGCCGATCATCGAAAAGATCGAAGTTGCCATTCAGGGCGACGTGCGTCGGGCCAAGCTCTACTACCTTCGTGACCGTGTTGGTAAGCGGGCCAAGGTCAAAGAAAAGCGCCTCAACTAATACGCTCTTGGAGCAACAACGAACGAAGCGACCGCCGGCCTGAGGGTCGGCGGTTGTGTTTTTCCTAAAAGGCTCCGGGGTACACCTTTACCCGACTGCCCACGACGCTTGCGATGTCGAAGCGGAAGGCGGGTCCTCGAGTACCAGACTCGGCCCGCCACTGGGTGGCCAGGCGCCGGATTCGGCGCTGCTTTGGTCCGGTGACGGCCTCGAGCGGATGACCGTAATTGGTGGTACGACGAGTCTTGACCTCGACGATGGCGATAGTTCGGCCTTTCCGCACGATGAGGTCGAGTTCGCCCCGATTGCCGGTAGCGGCATTGTGATGCCGCCAATTGCGATCGAGAATCTCCCAACCGTTTCGTAGGTAGTGCCGCGCCGCGAGTTCTTCACCTCGGGCGCCGAGTTCGATGTGTCGAGCCATGGCCGCAACCTAGCCACCCCCTCTGACAGGGTTGTCCGGCCAGCACCAAAGGGTGGTTTGTTTGGACTATTTGGAGCGCCGGTTTTTGCGGTTGTTCCAGCAGCCCCGATGCCAATGACGACGAAGATCGGGAGCATCGACCGGCACGGCCACCATATGGCCCGTGCCGGGGGGAATGTCGCGGTTGCAGCCCGGGCACACGTAGTACTTGTTGGCCTGATACGGCTGAATGAAGCGGGTTTCGACTTCGCCGAGGCTCTCGGGATCGATCATCCGAAGAACATCCAAATGATGAGCGCGATGAACACCACGGTTGCCGCACCGACGTAGAGGTAGTCGGTTGGGCGGCGTTTTTGCGGCCGACGCGGATCGAATCCCACACCGGCAAGGGTAGGGGGCGTCCGCTCGGTTAGGCGTAGCGGAGCGCCAAGTGTGAACCTGAAAAACAGTGAGAACCCTGATCGTGTTTCTGGTGTTGATCGTTGCCGCCACCGCCTGTGCTCAGGCCCCCGAATTGCCCGAGGGAGCCGACGCTCAACTGGTTGAGGGTCGCGATGTGTGGCAGGCCCGGTGCGCAACTTGTCACGGACCTGACGGTGGCGGTGGCACGGGCCCCCGGCTCAACGAAGGCCGGGTGCTCGATCGATATCCCGATGCTGCCGAGCAGGCGACGATCATCGAGAACGGCAAAGGCAATATGCCATCGTTCTCGTCGGTCCTTACCGAGGAACAGATCGACGCGGTAATCCGCTACACCCGCGAGATCTTGTAACGCCGCTGCGCCGACTCGGTAGTGAGCCCAGAAAAGTTGGCTGTCAGACCCCGACGGTAAGTTCTCCCTATCGCTTTGGAAGGCCGCGAAAAGTCTCTTCCTCCACATCGGTTTGTTTCTCGTTTTGGAGGTTGTCGTGCTCGCCACGGTTTCATCGGCATCACTTTCGGCCGCGCAGGGTTGGCCTGTCGCCGTCGAGGTTCATAGTTCAGGCGGAATTCCGTCATTCAGTATCGTCGGGCTTCCCGACACCTCGTGCCGCGAAGCGCGCGACCGCGTTCGCGCCGCCTTGCTGAGCTGCGAGGCCGAATGGCCGTTGGCGCGCATCACGGTGAATCTGTCGCCAACCGGCGTTCCGGCCGGCGGCGCCGGTCTCGACCTGGCCATCGCGCTTGGCGTGCTGGTGGCCAGCGGTCAACTCAGCCCGCAGTGCGTCGAGAACCTTGGTGCGCTGGCCGAGTTGGGGCTCGACGGCACCTTGCGGCCGGTGCCTGGTGCATTACCTCTGGTCGATGTCATCACCGCCGACACCATCGTGGTGGCCCGCCCAAACTTCCACGAAGCGAACTTGGTAGCCGAGGGTCGGGTGAAGTCGGTGGCCAAGCTTTCCGACCTCCTCCACGTGTTGATTGGCGAGATCCCCTGGCCTGAACCGCCCGACCCTCTTCCCGAAGACGACTCGGCTTCGGACCCCGACTTGGCCGATGTGCGCGGCCAGCACTTCGCGCGCTTTGCCCTCGAGGTTGCTGCCGCTGGAGCACACCACCTGCTGTTCGTTGGACCACCGGGCGCGGGAAAGTCGATGCTGGCCAAACGACTCGCTGGGTTGCTGCCTGCGCTCGATGCCCGAGAGTCGCTCGAGGTGAGCCGAGTGCATTCGGCCGCCGGGCAACTGTTGCCGCGGTCGGGCTTTATCCGAAGGCCGCCGTTTCGAGCTCCCCACCATGGTGCGTCGTCGGTTTCATTGGTGGGTGGGGGAACCGCCTCAATGCGGCCAGGAGAGCTGAGTCTTGCATCGGGCGGCGTGTTGTTTCTCGACGAGTTGGGGGAGTTTGCTCCCAGCGCTCTCGATGCGCTTCGCCAACCGCTCGAAGATGCGGTGGTTCGGGTTTCCAGAGCCCATGGTTCCGCGGTGTTTCCGGCCGACGTTTTGTTGGTGGCTGCCATGAATCCCTGCCCCTGCGGTGGCGCTGGCTCGCCTGGGGGTTGCAGATGTTCCGAGGCGGCAAGGCATCGATATCATCAGCGAGTTTCAGGACCACTGCTCGACCGCTTTGACCTGCGGGTCACGGTGCAGCGGCCTCATGCGTCAGAGTTGCTGTGCACCGATCCGGGCGAACCGTCATCGGCGGTTATCGAACGCGTGTGTGCCGCACGGGCAATTGCCGAGCGGCGAGGTGTCCGGGCCAACGGGAAACTGTCGGCTTTGCAGGTCGAACAGATGGCGCCGCTTTCCACGGGTGCCCTGTCGGTGCTCGAGCGGGCGCTGTCCGAGCAACAACTGAGCGCCAGGGGCCTGCATCGAGTGCGGTCGGTGGCCCGCACCATCGCCGACCTCTCTGGCCACGAGGGTGAACTATCGGCCGAACATGTGCAGACCGCGCTGATGCTGCGAACCCAGCCGCTCGCCACCGGACGCTCGGGCGTTCGGGTCTACAAGGGGAACAAGCGTGGGTGAAGCACTGTTTCCCGACGAGGATCCGAACAACCGCCTGCCAACGGCTGCCTGGTTGTCGGCGTTGGCCGCGCTACCCGGTGCTGGGCCTCGGCGACTCCGGGTGCTGCTCGATGGCCGGTCGCCCCAATCGGCATGGGCGCTGGTGGGGCGCGGCGGCAGTCGAGCTCACGCCCACGAGATTGGCCGGGGTGCTGCCGACCTGTTTGCTCAGTGGGCCGAGGTGGCACGGTCGTTCGATGTCGAGGCGTTCTGGAACGAGTCGGTCGATCGAGGAATCGGCGCATTCTGGTTTGGTTCTCCGGCCTTCCCCGAATCGTTGACGGGCGATCCCGAGCCACCAGCGGTGCTTTTTCATCGCGGAAACCCCGATGTGATTGCCGGGCCCAGGGTGGCCATCGTCGGCACGCGTAAATGCACACGATACGGCCATGACATCGCCCGGTCGTTTGCCCGCGACCTGTCTCAGGCCGGTGTCGGTATTGTGTCGGGCCTTGCACTCGGTATCGATGCCGCAGCGCATCACGGGGCCGTCGCTGCCGACGGTGCTCCACCGATCGGTGTGGTGGCCAATGGCCTCGACACGGTCTATCCCCGAGCCAACCGGGCGCTCTGGGAGGAGGTCGTCGACCGCGGCGTCGTCTTGTCCGAAGGCCCTATGGGCACCGAGCCCGAACGCTGGCGGTTCCCGGCCCGCAACCGCATTGTGGCGGCCCTTGCCGATGTTGTCATCGTGGTCGAATCGCACGCCCGTGGCGGGTCGATGCACACCGTTGCAGAAGCCGCTCGTCGTGGTGTTCCGGTTATGGCGGTTCCGGGTCCTATCCATAGCCCCGCCACCGAGGGAACCAATGCATTGCTCCGCGACGGGTGTGCCCCGGTCTGTTCGGTCGACGATGTGTTGCTGCAGCTTGGGATGTCGGCAGCGGTTCGCCGAACCAGTAACGAGCTACGCCTGGAGCCGGGTGGACTCGCCGGTACGGTCCTCGACGCGCTCGGGTGGCAGCCCGCCACCGCCCAGACGCTGCAGGAGGAGGTCAGGTGTTCGGTTGCAGAACTTGCCGGAGCCTTGGGCACACTTTGCCACGATGGTTGGGTTGCCGAGACCGAAGGCTGGTTCGAGCGACTTCTTCGACCAGAGTCCGGCGGTCCACCACAGGAGGAAGCGTCGGCCAACGGCTAAGCGGAGATACGCGCACCAAGAGGCAACAGATCCTTTCCGAGCTTCTAATCCGAAACTCGGTTGCGTGCCTCGGCGTATGCGGCTCGTACGTCGCCATCGACTTGCCTCGGTTCGACCGTTTCTCCGACGCCAAGCTCCCAACGTTGGGCATCGGGCCACTGGCCGGTGGCCAAGAACGCCGCAAGCATCGCTGCGCCGGTGGCGACGGTCTCGTCGGAGTTTGGTACAACCACCGGTTGGCCGAGCAGGTCGGCGCACCGTTGCCGATATGCAGCGGAGCGAGCGCCACCTCCAATGAGATGCACTGTTCCGTCAGATTCCACCCCGGCAGACCGGAGCGCATCGAGGCCATCGAGTAGCCCGCACACAACGCCGTCGTGCGCGGCACGGGCAATCATCTCGCGGGTGGTGGATGTCCGTAGTCCAACGATG
>CALJDK010000005.1 GCA_938023735.1 uncultured Acidimicrobiales bacterium | reverse complement strand
GCGGTAAACGGCGTGTGCTGTGGTGGGGCGTTCTACCTGATCGCCGAGGCCGATATCATCATCGCCAGCGACACCGCAACCTTCTTCGACCCGCACGTCACCTACGGGATGGCCGCCGTGTATGAGCCAATGAAGATGTTGCAGCGAATGCCGCTCGGCGAGATCCTTCGGCTCACGCTGCTCGGCAATCACGAACGCATGTCAGCCGAAACCGCACACCGCATTGGGCTTGTTTCCGACGTGGTTCCCGGCGACGAGCTGCTCGATGCAGCCGAGGTTCTGGCCACGGCAATTGCCTCGCAACCGCCGACCGCCGTCCAGGCCAGCCTGCGAGCAATCTGGGCGGCCAACGACTTGAACCGCAACGAAGCCCTCTCGATGGCACCCGCAATTCTCACCACCGGCATGGACCCCGACGCCTTGGCCCAAGGCCAGGAAGCATTCAGCTCGGGGAAACGAATCACCCCAAGGATTCGCTAGCCGTGGCCATTCTTCTTCGTATGCCCCGCCGTCGAGAACTATGGATCGACGCGCTCGAACAACGATTCCCCGACCAGACGGTGGTGGTGTCGGCCAACGACATCATCCGCAAGAACGTTGACCCTGCCGACATCGAGTATGTGATTGGTTGGAGCATCAAGTGGGATGAGCTCGTGCAGTATCCCAACCTCAAAGCCGTTCTTCTGAGCAGCGCCGGCATCGATCACCTCGATTGGGACCTGATTCCCGAAGGCGTGGTGGTTACCCGCCTCATCGACCCGTCGATGTCCAATGAGATTGCCGCCTACGCGGTGCATTGGGTGGTGCACTTCGCCCGGTTCTTCGACCTGTACCGCTCTCAGCAACACCAAGCGGTGTGGGAGATCGCCCCAACCCGACCTGATAAGACTGTCGGCATTCTGGGGCTCGGTGCGATCGGTACGGTGGTGGCCGACCGAATGGGCGACTTCGACTACCCGGTGGTGTCGTGGAGTCGATCGGAAAAGTCCACTCCCTACGGCCGCCACTACGTCGGGGCCGTCGAGCTCCTCGAGTTCTTTGAAGCATCCGACTATGTCGTCAACCTTCTTCCGCTCAGCGATGCCACCGCCCACGTTGTCGGAGCCGATGAGCTGGCGGCGCTTGGCTCGGGCGTGTTCATCAATGCCGGCAGGGGCGGCACCGTCGATACCGAAGCGCTCCTTCAAGCGCTTGACGGTGAGCTTCACGCGGCGGTGCTCGATGTGTTCGAAACCGAACCTCTACCACCCGAGTCGCCGCTTTGGAGCCACCCAAAGGCTGTTATCACACCCCACGTTGCGGGCGAGACAAACCCCTACACGGCCATCGACGTGATCGGCAACAACATCGACCGCATCGAGCAAGGCGACGAACCCCTCACCCAGGTACACCGCTCGACCTATTGAACCGACACTCACTTTTTCTTTGAGTTGGCTCTCTTGGTTTTGCTTTTTGTGGCCTTCTCTTTGGCCCGCAACCGTTCGTATTCGCCGTAGAGCAGCCAGCCGGTGTCTCGCTCTTCGGCAATGTAGCGGCCGAGTAGTCCGCCGGTGACCGGGTCGATGGTTTTATCGTTGAACATCGAGTCGAACACGTCGGTGCCACCCGGGGCCTTACTGAAGTTGAGGGCTCGCAGCTTCTGCACGTCGGTCTTGCTCGACGCCGCCAGTTTGAGAGCATCGGCGTTTCCCGGATCCTCGGGACGACGCACCTCGTAGCCGAGCTCGAGCATTCGCTTCGCAAACGCAACACCATGCTCGCCCTCGCGCATCGCCACCATTCGAAGCACCTTCTTGAGCTTGTTGTCCTTTGTCGTCTCAGCCCAGGTCTCAAAAACTGGCGCAGCAGCGGACTCGGCCACCGACAGCGCATTCAGAAGTCCGAGGTAGCTCGGCTTCGAGCTTTTCGTGGCGGTCGTTGTGTTCTTCGCGTTGTTCCTAGACATGCTCCGAGTGTGCCTCACGACGCAGCGACCAACACACTTCTCTCGACACTGCCCTTGTCAGGAAACAGCCGACAGTAACCGCTCCGAATCAGGAAGATCGCCATCGAGTTCAAGCAACGCGCATGCCGCCGCCCAGATCGACCAGCTGTAGCGGTGCCACTCTTGAAGCTGACCATCGGGACCCGTAGGAAGTTTGAACATCGCCGCGCGATCGGGCTCGATCCCGTAGCCATCGGCAAGGGCAACCACCTGTGTGAACAGCAGGTGGAGGGCGTCGTCCAAACTCACTCCAAGTTGCGGTTGCACCCGCAAGTTCAGTGCTTCGACGAGTTGCCCAAACAGCGCGGCGTATCGAGCCGACAGATCGCGTCGAGTGTCCTCGATTGCCGCGGCGAGACTGTCGTAGTCCGGATCGGATTTCGACAGCTTCAACAGAACCATTCGGATCGAGCGATACACACTGAGCGTGATGTCGGGCTCGGCCATGTCGGCATTGCACGAGACGCGAATCATCTCGCGGGTTGCCCGTCGCTGTCCGTCGGGCCTCGATAGGTCGGCATCGCGAACGACGGTGGCGGCGGCCCCCGACTCACTAAGGAAGGTCTCGGCGGGAAGTTGCTCGGCCATTCGCCGCAGTACATCGAGTTGAAATGCGCGCTGGGTTGGCCAGATGCGCTCATGCACCGAGGCGTGGGTTACCCGGATGCCGTGTTCGTCGGCCAATCGGTCAAAGACAGCCTTATAGGTAAGCGTGTCGTGACCGGCCGGAGCGTCGCGTTGGCCCAGTACTTCAAGACCGGTGGCAAGCATCAGCTCTTTCAGCTCGGCGCGGGAGCGCCGGGGCTTCTTGGGGGGTGGGAAGTCGGGGGGATTCATCATTCTCCGGCCGGCCCCTTTCTCATCAGGCGATGTGCGTCAGGCATCTCTGGGGGAAGGGCAGCTGTTCTACGAAGGACTGTTCGAAAAGAAAAAGGATGAGAGGTGCCGATTCCGCCAAACCGGCACCTCTCTGGGTCCCGCCACCTTGTGGTGAGTCCAGCGTACCGAGTGCGACCGTTGTTTGCAAGTATGACTTGCAAACAGAGTTCGGAACGCCAGGTGGTTAGCTGTCGGTCTCCGGCCTCGCGGCCGGGTAGATGACTCGAATGAGCGCGACGCCGACGGCCACGGCCACAAACTGGGCAAGAATGAACATCGGTGCCGACGCTGGCTCAATGCCGGCGAACGTGTCACTGAATGTTCGGGCGATGGTAACCGCCGGGTTCGCGAAGCTGGTCGACGACGTGAAGTAGTAGGCGCCGGCGATGTAGCCCGCCACCGAGAAGGCAGCCATGTCTGACTTCCCGGCCCGCACGACACCATAGATAACCAGCAACAGGCCAACGGTGGCTACCCCTTCGGCGAACACAAGGTTTCCGCTAGAGCGGTCCTTGGTCGACCAGTTCACCACCGATAAATCAAACATCACGTTGGCGGCCATCACCCCCACGATTCCGCCGGTGACCTGGGCGATCACGTACCCGATGGCCGCAGGAGTACCGATGCCACCGAGGAGTCGATCGGCCAGGGTAACGGCGGGGTTGAAGTGAGCCCCCGAAGCCGGACCCAACGCCAAGATCAGTGCCAACAGAACCCCGGCCGTTGCCAACGCGTTCTGCAGAAGCTGCAGACCAACGTCGTCGGTGAGGTTCTCGGCCATGATGCCCGAACCCACCACTCCGGCGAGCAAAAACGCCGTGCCGACAAACTCTGCGGTGAGCTTTTGGAGCATCCAGTCATGCTACTCAGCTGGGCCAAGCGCCCCCCGATCAGAACAACGACTCGATCGAGGCGTAGTCGAGCGGCTCGGGTCCCGTCTGAAGTGTGCCCGGCCCAACAGCGTCACGAACCATTGCGGTAAACGCAGCCATCGTGGCCTGATAGAGCGAACTTCCCAGGCTGACTCGTCGCACTCCCCACGTTCTCGCATCGGGCACCGAGGTTGACCCGCCAACCGAAAGCAGCGCGTTGACCGGACCGCCGGCTTCGCCAACCAAGGTGCGGAGGCCAACTTCATCGCTCACGCCGGGCGCGTAGACGCACCCGGCCCCGGCTGCAGAAAAGGCCTGCAGCCTGGCGAGGGCTCCGGCGAACGCGTCGGGGCCTTCGTGCATTACCTGGTCGGCTCGGGCGCAGATGACAAAGTCGGGACTGGCGTTTCGAGCTGCTTCCACCGCCGCAGCGATGCGCTCGACGGCAAGGCTTTGGTCGTAGAAGCCAATGTCGGCATCGCCCGACCAGTCTTCGATGCTGGCGCCAGCGGCACCGACCTCATGGAGTGCGGTGATGGTATCGGCGACGTCTTCGGGCGTGTGCCCCCAACCGTTCTCGGCGTCGACGCTGACCGGAATGCTCACCGCCGCGCAGATCGCGGCAGCATGTTCGATGGATTCGTCACGGCTGATGGCACCGGCCGCATCGCGACGACCAATGGCGTAGGCATGGCCGCCACTGGTTGTGCCGAGTGCTTCAGCACCCGCCGCCTCAGCGAGGGCCGCCGAACCCACATCGTGCACATTCACCAAGACGAAAGTGCCGGACTGGTGAAGTTCGTGAAGTGACTTGGTCATTTGTGTCTCTCTCGGTTGTTATCTGCATTGTTGTCGGTTGTTGTCGGTTGTGCTGAGGGTGGCGCCTTCGAGTTAATCTTGAGCAGGTTCGTGTCGGCCATTGGATTTCCTTCGCCGAAAAGAGTGAGACATACGGTTCAGCGTCAACGTAACATCTGACCATGCTTGTCAGAAGCGTGTTGTTTACCACCAGCCATACCGATATTGCATGACTGACTCACCCCGTCGGTTGCCGCCGCTCGCGGCCCTCGAACCGTTTGAAGCCGCATTTCGACATCGCAACTTCACTCGTGCCGCCGAAGAGCTTCATCTCTCGCAGGCAAGCGTTAGTCGACGGATTCGCGAACTCGAGACCGATCTCGGCTTGCGCCTGTTCGACCGACACCGTTACGACGTCACGCCAACGGCCGATGCCGAACTCTTGATTGCTGCGGTTCGCCCTGCTCTACGAGAGCTGTCGGCGGCGTCCGCGCTCCTTCGTGAGCGAGCCGCGGGTACCACATCGCTCACCATTTTCTCCGACCTGTCGCTCTCCTCGGCGTTGGTCGCACCGCTCGTCGGCACGTACCAACGGCGACACCCCAAGCTGAAAATCCGGGTGCTGTCATCGTTCGAGCCCATCGAGGCAACCACCGAAGAATTCGACATCGGTCTGCAGTACGGACGAGACGAACCGTCGCCGCATCTGGTGGAAACCATCGCCACTGAAGCTGCGTTTCCGGTCTGCTCACCCGCCTTTGCCGAGAAACTCCCAGACCCGGTCTCGCCCAGCGACCTTGCCCAACTTCCGCTTCTCCATGTCGACTACGACAACGCAACGTGGGCGACCTGGTCGAGTCTGTTCGCTTCCTTCGGCATCGAGGAACTCGCCGAGCCCCATATGACCTTCACCTCGTACCTGGTGAGCCTCGACGTTGCTGAGAAGGGCGAGGGTGTGACCCTCGGCTGGGAGCGAACGGTGCAGCATCGACTCGACGTCGGCACCCTGGTGAGAATCCCCAACATCACCTTGCCGAACGCCGGCAAACTCCAGGCCCATCTGCCAAAACGTGCGACGACGAACCCTCATACCCGGGAGTTTCTCGATCTCCTAAAGCAGGCGATCTGATGTCGTTTCCGACCGAACGCGATATTGCCGAACCCATCGTGGGGTCTCTCACCCGGGTCGCCCGCGAACTTGGGCTCGATGTTCGGGACGCCCAGGTTCTCAGCGTTGGCGCCAACGTTGTCGTTCACCTTGCACCGTCACCGGTGGTGGCACGAGTTGCAACCCTTACCGCCGAGATGCGGGCAAATTCGGGAAGTGCGATGGCCTACCTTCAGCGCGAGCACGACATCAGCATTGCTCTTTCAGCTCGAGGGCTCAACAGCATCACGCCGACCGACCTTGTCGATCCGGGGCCTCACAATATCGATGGCATGCAATTCCTTCTGCTTCGCCACCAACCGCTCGAGCCGGTCGATCTTTCCTCGGCGAACCACGCGATGCTTGCAGCCCGGGCGTTTGTCGAAATGTCCGAAACACTCGCCGATATCGAACTTGGGCCAAATCCCTACGGCGCCAACAGCGACCGCGGCTACCCCTGGACCGAAATCGATACGCTGCTGCAAACCGTCACCAGCACCACCGATCGGTCGGCGATCGATCGCATCACGGAGGTGCTCGAAGAGCTTCGTGCAACCGACCCGGATGATACGCGGCAGCTCGTGCATGGCGACGCTCACAAAAACAATGTCGCCTTCACCGGTGGCCAGATCATCTGGTTCGACTTTGAGGATGCCAACTATCGGCCTCGGGCCTGGGATCTTGGCACGCTGCGCCGAAGCTGGCCCGCTGCCGGCGAGGAAGCATGTCGACTTCTTGGGGTCGATTCCGACAGCGCCTCGATGCGCTGGCACTTCGAGCTCCGCGAGCTCTATGCGTTGCTGTGGAGTCGGCTGATGTCGCAGCGCCTCGAACGTGCTCGACAACCAGCGGCTGCCCGGCTCGCCGCATGGATGGAAGCGCACTAACGCCATTACCGACCTGCGGTCGCGCACACTTATGATGACGGTAGCGACCGAAGAGGGATGGACGTATGGCTGAGCATGATCTGGTGATTCGTGGCGGATCCGTAGTGGATGGAACCGGCGCCGGGCCACGCACCGCTGACGTTGCGGTAAGTGACGGCATCGTGACCGCAGTGGGCGATGTTTCAGGCAGCGGTAGCCGCGAGGTGCAAGCCGACGGCGCACTTGTCGGCCCGGGCTTCGTCGACATTCACACCCACTACGACGGACAGGCCGTCTGGGCTTCGCGCATGCAGCCTTCAAGCTGGCACGGCGTAACCACGGCGGTGTTCGGCAACTGCGGCGTTGGCTTTGCCCCCGTGCACGACACCGACCACAACCGTCTGGTGCAACTCATGGAGGGTGTCGAAGATATCCCCGGCACCGCGCTGCACGAGGGCCTCACGTGGGAGTGGAATTCGTTCCCCGAGTACCTCGACGCCATCGATACACCCAAGGACATGGACATCGCCGCCCAGGTCCCCCACGGTGCGTTGCGCCTTCACGTGATGGGCGAGCGGGGTGCTGCTCGTGAAGATGCCACGCCCGACGACATCGCCCAGATGGGTCAGCTGGCCGCCGAGGGCATCGCCGCCGGCGGTATGGGTTTCACCACCAGCCGCACCACCAATCACAAAACATCACTCGGCGAGTTCACGCCCACGCTCACCGCCGCAACCGACGAGATGGTGGGTATCGCCGAAGCTATTGGAGCCGGAGGCCGCGGCGTGCTGCAAATGGTCGCCGACTTCCGCGACATCGAAGCCGAGTTCGCTATTGCCTTGGCGATGACCAGGGCATCGGGACGCCCGCTCAGCTTCACGTTGGTCGAGAGCCCCAACAGCGATGCATACCACCAGGGTTTGCTCGCGCAGGTCGAAGCGGCACGAGCCGAAGGGTTGGAGATCACCGGCCAGTGCGCCGTGCGCCCCATCGGTATCCTCCTGGGCTTCGAGTGCACGCTCAACCCCTTCATGGGAAACCCGGTGTGGAAAGAGGTGGCCGACATGGCGCCGGCCGAAAGGGCCAAAGCGTTGCAGGAACCCGATCGTCGGGCTCGCTTACTCGAGGGCACGGGCGGCGTCGACGCCGACAAGGTTGGCGGTCGTCTGGTCGAGAAGTTCCAGCTCATGTACGAGTTGCACGACACGCCAACCTACGAGCCACCGGCCGATGCCACCCTGGTAGCGCGAGCCGCAGCAGCAGGCGTTAGCCCGGCCGAGCTGGCGCTCGACATCTTGTGTGGTCGAGGCGGCACCGCAATGCTGTGGATGCCCTTCACCAACTACGGCAAGGGCAATCTCGACGGCACCCGCGAACTGCTAACTCACCCGTACACGGTTCCTGGACTCAGCGACGGTGGCGCTCACGTGGGCACCATCTGCGACGGCTCGTTTCCCACCACGCTGCTCCAGCACTGGGGGCGCGACCGCTCCTACGACCGCCTCGATCTGGGCTACATCTTCCAGCAACAGTGCCGCGATACCGCCCGCACCGTTGGGCTCTACGACCGAGGCGTTCTCGCGCCGGGCTACCGGGCCGACATCAACGTCATCGACTTCGACAACCTTGCCAACCGCATGCCCGAGCTGGCCTACGACCTTCCCGCCGGTGGGCGACGAATCCTCCAGCGGGCCGATGGCTACCTCCATACGTTCGTGGCGGGCGAGGAAACCTACGCCTCCGGCGAAGCTACCGATGCACTTCCCGGGCGCCTCGTCCGTGGCGCCCAGCCAGAACCGAGCATGTCATGACATCACTTACTGCCGACAATGTCCGGCCGCTCGAAAGCCACGCCATGTGGACATCAGCCGATGTCGCCGATCCCAGCGAGTGGACCCATACCCTCACCGAAGATCAGATCGCCGAACTCGAAAACGCGGTTGGCGTTGCCCGGGCCGCCACCGACGAAATCCTCGACGTCACCGCCGACGATTTTCCGCTACCCACATTGAGCCCGGTGCTGGCCACCATTGCCGCCGAGTTGATCGATGGGCGGGGCTTCCACCGCATCTCGGGTATCCCCGTCGAGCGGGTGGGTTTCGACGACGCCAGCTGGATGTACTGGGGCATCGGTCGTCACATTGGCGACCCGTGGCCGCAGAACGCCAAGGGTCATCTGCTTGGCGACGTTAAGGATCAAGGCAAGGCCTACAACGACCCCACTGCACGAGGCAACGAGATCGGCGGGTCGGCGCTCACCTTCCACAGCGATGGTTCCGACCTTGTGGGCCTGATGTGCCTCGACCCCGGCGTGTCGGGCGGCGAGAGCCTGGTATCCAATGCCGTCGCTGCCCATAACAACCTGGTCGACACCGAACCCGAGCTTGCCGGTGCGTTGTACGACGGGCTGCCCTATGACTTCCGAGGCGAACAGAAGGAGGGCGGGACGCCCTTCTACAAGGTGCCGGTGTTTAGCCGGCACACCAGTGAGGCGGGCGACAAAGAGCGACTGTTTGTCCGATATATCCGGCCCTACATCGAAGCCTCGCAGCGTCACGCCGATGCGCCTCGTCTGTCCGATGCACACCTAACCGCCATGGATGCCTACGACGCCTTTGTGACCGACCCCGACAACCAAGTTGAGATGAAGCTCGAGACCGGCGACATTCAGTTCGTCAACAACTACCACGTCCTGCATGGCCGCCGGGAGTACGTCGACGACCCAGCCGCGGGTAAGGTCCGCTGGCTCAAACGGCTGTGGCTTTCGACCAAGGTACTCGGCCCCGGCGACCGGCCCGAGCGGTATCAAGCGGTTGGCCAGATGAATCATTGGGGCGATAAGCGCACCAAGGCCTAATTCGATCGAGCCCTCCCGCAACTAGGGCTAGCGTTGACCTATGGCTCTCGAGGCGACCGATTCGTCGCGCAATGATTTTGGTGCCTCCGACCGTTCGTTTGCCGCGCTTCGGTCGCTGATCGCTCGTCGACGCGGCCGATTCATCTTCGTCACCGTCGTTCGCGCTATCGCGTCGGCCCTGCCAGCGTTGCATCCCTACTTTCTGGCCGAGCTCGCAACGTCGGTCGACGAACCCGATCGGGCGGGACGATTCTTGGTGCTGCTGTTTGCAACCGGAGTCGCTCACTTCCTGCTGTGGTCGCTCTGCGACTACTACGTGGCCGGTCGCATCAACCCGCTCAGTTACGAGTTCAAACGCTTGGCGTTCGACACCGTGTGGGCAGAGGATTATCAGCGTTTCGTCGACCGACCATCGGGCAAAGTGGCCAGCTACGTCAACGATCTGCGAACCCACAGCAACGCACTTTGGGATTCCGCTCACTATGGCTTTCTCCCTATCCTCTCGGCGATTCCGGTCTATGTGTTCCTGCTCTGGCGTACCGCCCGAGGAAACGCGTTGGTCTACGCCGTGTTCCTCGTCGCTGCCAGCGTGGTGCTGTCACTGGTGTCGGGTCCGGTCAATGCTCGACAACGCCATCTCACCAACAACACGTCGACCAATACCGGCCGGGTCTTCGACTCGTTTGCCAACTTCGTCAACGTGTTCTCGTTTCGGGCTCAGCACAAAGAGATCGAGCGTAACGACTATCAACTCGATGGTCTCATCAACGACGATGTGCGCTTCGGATACTCGCTCAGCACCTACTGGACGGTCTCGTCGGTCCTTATCCGGGTGCTTCTGTGGGGCGCGATCATGGGCTTTAGTTGGTATCAGTTCGACCGCGGCGCCATCACCTTCACCGCAATGGTGGTGTCGATAACCGTGCTCATCGATTTCACCTCACAGTACTGGAACGTGGTGCACCACTTTGGCGAGTGGATCGATAAGTCTGCCCGGTTTCGCGAGGCGTACACCTACCTATTTCCCGGCCGGAACATCGTCACTGATCCCCCGCCCCCGCATGCTGCTGGATACCCGGGGCTCAACACCCCAACGCTCGATGCGCATCTCGTTGCACCCCGAACCGGTGCCCTAGAACCCTCAACGCCGCAAGCCATTGCGGAGAAAGGGCGAATGCTCGAGGGCTTGGAGGTCCGCAACCTCAAGTTCGCCTACCCCGACGAGCCCGACCGTTTGGTGCTCGACGACGTGAGCTTCACCGTGGGGCGAGGCGAACGGCTCGGCATCGTGGGCCGCAGCGGCGAAGGAAAATCGACGCTTATCAAGATCCTGCTGGGCTTCTATCAACCAACCAGCGGCCAAGTTCTGGTCGACGGCGAGCCTGTCGGGCCCAGCGAGCTTGCTGCGCTTCAGTCCTATGTTCCGCAGGACACCTCGCTCTTTCAGGAGACCGTCGAGTACAACATTGGTTACGCCGAGCCCGGAGCAGCCGACCCTGAGCGAATCCGCGAGGCCGCGGCAAAGGCCAATATCGCCGACTTCATCGACACGCTGCCCGATGGATTCCGCACCATGGTGGGCGAACGCGGCATCAAGTTGAGCCTGGGGCAACGCCAACGCATCGCCATTGCCCGAGCGTTTCTCAAAGAGTCCGACCTGGTCATTCTCGATGAAGCAACGTCGGCGCTCGACTCCGAAACCGAGGCCCGTATTCAAGAGTCGCTGGTCGAACTCTGGGAGGGCCGCGCCGCCATCGTTATCGCTCACCGCCTGGCAACCCTCAACGACGTCGACAAAATCCTGGTCATCGAGCGCGGCAAGGTAGTCGAACAGGGCAACAAAGAAGACCTGCTCGCCCAACCAGGACGCTTCGCAGAAATGTGGGGCCTTCAACGATCAGGCCTCCAGTAGCAACTTCCTGTGGCAGGATGAGCGCATGAGTAGCTTCAAGGCGGGCGAAGCAGTGTGGATTGCGAAGCTGGGAAACCTTCGTAACGCGATCCGGCAAGAGCTGATTGGTCGACAGCTCGACCATCACATTCCCTCCGGCGCGACGATGCTCGATGTCGGGTGCGGTCAAGGCACCCAGGCCATCCGGCTGATGCATCGCGGCTGCACCGCCACCGGCGTCGAACCATCACCCGAGTTGTTGGCCATGTTCGGGGCAGACGCCGAGGAAGCATCGCTCGAACCCGAGCTATTGCTCGGCGGAATCGAGCAGCTCGACGAGCTTGTTGGTACCCGCACCTTCGATGCGGTCTGCTCGCATGGTCTGCTGATGTACCTGCCAGATACCGCCCGGGCAATCGATACTCTTGCCCGGCGAGTCGCCGGCGGCGGACTGCTATCGGTCACGGCAAAGAACGCTCATGGCTTGGCGATGCGGCCGGGCTTGCGGGCCGACTGGCCAGCAGCAATCGCCGCCTTTGGCACAACGACGTATCGAAACGAGCTGGGTGTGGAAGCCACGGCCCATCGCCTCGATGAGATAGAGCGTCATCTCGAAGCTTCGGGCTTCGCTATCGAGTCCTGGTACGGCATCCGAGTTTTCAACGATGCCATCAGCGGCGAGATCAACCCACCGCTCGGCGGCCGGCTCGAACCCATCCTCGAAGCCGAAGAACTCGCCGCCAAAACCGACCCCTACCGATGGCTGGGCTCGCAGCTTCATATCGTTGCGCGCCGAGCCGGCGAATGAGTCGGGGCTCAGGGAGCTCTCCCAGCAACTGCTTGAAAGGATCTAGATCGACAGCCACTGGTGAAGCAGTTGGCCGGCCGCAAGGTCGTAGGCCCAGTAGTTGCCACCGCCCGGCGCAGCGGGAGGACCTGATTGGTCGTACTGGCGACTGATCGGTACCTCGAGCAGATGACACATGAGCAAGGTGCCGACTCCCCCATGCCCACAAATGAGCACGTCACCTGAGTCAGCGTCATCGAAGAGGCCGGCCGTAGCGCTCACGATCCGACGTTGCGCATCGGCGGCAGTTTCCCAACCTTCGACCGAAACGTCTGGCTCGGCGAAGAACGCATCAGCAAGTTGTTCGAACCGGTCAGGGGGCACGAACCCCGTGCCCGACCGGTCATTCTCGTGGGTCGAGGGCCGCACCTCGATTGGCAACCCGGTAGCCGCAGCGATGATGGCCGCTGTCTCAAGCGCTTTCGTTTCGCCACTCGTCACCAACCGGGTGGTGCTGTCGAGCCACGACTGCCCACACATCGCCTCGGTTCGCTCACGACCAATATCGCTCAAACCCCACCGCGGCACCGGAATCTCCGCCGAGATCCGAACCTGAGGATGCGACAAATACCGGACAACGCCCATATCCCACCGTACCGACCCCGCGACACTCGTGTCAGACACCAGTGTCAGCCATGGTGCTCGGGTGTGACGAGTGGCACGGTCTGCTCGCTCCAATCTATGGTGACTTCGACGCCCATCCGGAGCGTACGAATCTGCACTTGTGAGGAGTCACATGGTTACTGTTGCGAAGTTCATCGATGTCTCAGAGGGCCTGAAGGACAACCAGTTCTCGGTCGGCTCCAAGGACGAAATCAGCTCAATTAGTGATCTCGACCCCACCTACAAGCAGCTCATGGACAAGCCACTTGCGTGTGTCATGGCAGTTATGGGTGGCGATGGTCGACCCAACCTCACGCCGATGTGGTTCGACTACGAAGGCGACAAGGTTCTGATCAACGTGGCCGGACACCGGAAGAAGACGCAGTGGATTCGCAACAATCCACAGGTGTCGATTCTCATCATGAACCCGGAAAATATGTACCACTGGATGAGCATCAAGGTCACCGTCGACCGCGAGATCAGCGAAGACGACCCCGAAGAAGGCGCCTGGGTCACCGAGCAGGTCAACCGCATCTGGAAGAAGTACATCGGCGATGGCGACGAGTACGGCCTCCGCGACCCGGGCGGCGAAGAGCGTCGAGTGCTCTTTGAGTGCCGAGTGGACAAGATCGCAACCTTCGGAGTTCCGGGCTAACCACGCCACACAAGGACTTCATGGCAAATCGAATAGGCGTCGTCGGAGGTTCGCTCGGCGGACTCACCGCCGCGTGTCTTCTGCGCGACGCCGGACACGACGTCACGGTGTTCGAACGGTCGTCGCGCGAGCTTGAGCAGCGTGGAGCAGGAATCGGTTTCCTGCGCGCCACATACCGTTACCTCGTCGAGCATGCAGGCCTCGATGTCTCCACCATCAGCATCGAGACCAGCCACATCCGGTACCTCAATCGCGACGGCAGCATCGCCCACGACAGCAACCATTCGTACCTGTTCAGCTCGTGGAACACGGTGTACCGGAAGCTCCTCGACGCCTACGGATCAACGGGTGACCTTGAAGACCGCTACCGGCTTGGCCACGAACTGGTCGATTTCTCTTCGAGTGGAAACGGCGCTGCGGCAACATTCGGAAACGGGTCGACGTGGGAAGGTGATCTGCTTATTGCCGCCGACGGCATCGGATCGATCGTTCGCGAACGTCTGCAACCCCAGGCTCTACGGTCCTACGCCGGCTATGTGGCGTGGCGCGGCATGGTTCCGGAGAGTCAGCTCGATCCGGCCCTAGCCGCGCAGCTTTGCGACGCCATCACGTACTACGTGTATGCGAACAGCCACATCCTTGTGTATCCAATCCCAAACAATCAGGGGTCCGTTGCCGAGGGCGATCGGCTCATCAACTTTGTGTGGTATCGCAACTACCTCCAAGGCGGAGAACTCACTGATCTGCTTACCGACCGGTCGGGTCAGCGGCGTGATCTCTCGGTACCGCCGGGAGCGATGGCCGACCATCATGATGCCGAAGCCCGAGCAACCGCTACCGCCCGTCTACCCCACCAGATCGCCGCGGTGGTCGAAGCTACCGACGAACTCTTTGTTCAAGTCATCTACGACATCGATGTCGACCAGATGGTGTTTGGGCGGGTTGCCATCTTGGGCGATGCGGCCTTCGCTGCTCGGCCTCATGCCGCAGCCGGCACCGCAAAGGCTGCCGAAGACGGATGGGCGCTAGCCGCAGCGTTGGGCTCCCACGACATCGACCAGGCGCTCGCCGTCTGGGAGCCAACGCAACTTGCGCTTGGGCGCGATCTCCAAGAACGGACCCGGCGAATCGGCCTACGATCGCAGGTAGAGAACACCTGGACGCCAGGCGACCCGGACTTCATCTTTGGGCTCCACAAACCTGGCGACTAACGGCACCGCTTCGATCAAACAGAAAAGTTCTGACCTGATGACCCTTACCGTTGCCCAAAACATGATGTCGGCGGCCTCGGCCCTCATCGAGAGCTTCTCGCCCGAACAGCGCGACGTGGCCTGTTGGCCGTTCCCATCCAATGACGAACGCAAGCTGTGGTTCTATACACCCACCGACCATGGCGGCTTACCGCTTGCCCACATGGGGTCGGCCCAGCATCGGCTCACCCATCAGTTGCTGGCCACTGCCCTATCGGCCCCGGGCTATTCGACGGCCTCAAACATCATTGGTCGGGAGAACCTGCTCGACTACACCGAGGGGTTCACCGTTGGGTTCGATCGCGATCGCGGGCGCGACCCCACGCTCTACTACGTGTCGATCTTCGGCTCCCCGTCGATGGAACACCCGTGGAGCTGGCGGTTCGGCGGTCACCACATCTCGCTCCACTTCACCATCGATCAGGGCCACGTTGTTGCAGCGACGCCCTGCTTCTTCGGCGCCGACCCAGCCAGCACCCCGCTGCTCGGCCCACACTTCGACCGGCCTTTGGGAAGCGCCGAAGACTTTGGCCGGGAACTCGTTCGCTCGCTCGACCCAAACCAGCTTGCGGTTGCTCGCATCGCCGACGTTGCGCCTCTCGACATCGTTGGCGCTAACCGCACCCGCATCAACGAGGGCGATCAGTCGCTCACCCTGCCCGAGGTTTGGCGCGGCCGATTCGACGAGCAGCTCGATCACGCACTTGCCGAAGCGCACCGAGCCACCGCTGAACAACTGGGCTTCACTGCCGAGCACGACGCCACGTTAGCCCTCACGATGAAACCGAAAGGCTTGACCGCTGCTGCGCTTTCGAACGACCAACGAGAGATTCTTCGCGCCGTGCTCGGTGTGTACATCGGGCGTCTTCATGATGACCTCGCCGATGGCCAACTAGCGAAGGTTGACGAGTCGTTCGATGAGCTTCATTTCGTTTGGGCGGGTGAACTCGAACCGGGCCGACCTCACTACTACCGCATTCAGGGAGGCGACCTTCTGATCGAGTACGACAACACCGCAAGGGACGCCAATCACCTCCATGCGGTCTGGCGCGACCTTTCGCTCGACTTCGGCGGCGACCCCCTGGCCGAGCACTACACCACCAACTCAGCCAACGATCACCACCACTAGGGTTACTCTTTCGTTTCGTCGAGGGTGACGACTACGGCGGTGTCGGTTCCGCTGCCTTTGCCGATGAGCTTGGCGCCTTTTCCGACCATGGTGATCATCGTGTACTGGAAGCCGTACTTCTTCTTGACGATTCCTGCGATGCGATCGAAATCGGCACCCATCTTGGCCTCGGCGGTTCCCGAGACCGCCTCGGAACCGGCGGTGACGTTGCCCTTCGAATCGCTCGGTTGAACCATCACTTTGTTGTTGTTCTTGAGCCGCTTCACCTTGTAGCTCGACGATGACGTGGTGAAACCCACGGTGCCATCACCAAGATCGGCGATCCATACCGGCACGGCCTTGGCGGTGCCGTCCTTCTTGTAGGTGGTGAAGCTGACGTACTTTTCTGATGCGATACCCGCGTTGCCCATTGGCGGAACTTACCCCGCGACTGTCTCGCCGGTCATCTTGGGAGGTTCGCAGCGATGATCAACCCAGCGACGATTGAAGATGTGCGATGTGTTCGGGGCCGATGCCGCAACAGCCCCCGATGACCTGCACCCCTCGGCCTACCCAGCCCTCACATGCCGATGCGTACTCGTCGGGCGAGATCACATCGATGTAGCGCCAGTTGGGTGGCTCCCACACTCCCGTTTGCGCGTAGACCCCAACCGGACCCTCCCAATGTTCGTCCACCACATCGAGGCAGGCATCGATGTCGGCGACCTCGGTATGCATGATCGACAACACATCGATGGGCCGATCAGCCAACGCAACCACTGCATCGACAAGTGGCTCACCCGATACGCACATCACCGGCGTACCGCTTTCGTCGAGCACACACGACAGTCCGACCCAGACCGGCAGCCCGGCGGTGAGTGCGGCATCGGTACACAGCAGCGTGCGGGCGACGTCGCGCATCATCTCGACCATGATGAGTTCGGCGCCAACATCGGCCAGCAACTTGGCCTGATCGCGATAGTTCTGCGCTTCGACATCGGGCGCCGGGGGCGTGCCGCCTTGCTCGGTAGTTGAAAGGGAACCGGCGATAACCACATCGTGCTTCCCGGAAGCTTCTCGAGCCGCTAACGCAATCTCGATTGCTCGACGGTTTGCCGTGACGAAGTCGTCCTCACCAAAGCCGGTTTGCTGCAGGATGTGGCGCGAACTCGCATAGGTATTCGCCGTAATCACCTGGGCACCAGCGTGGATGTGCGACTCGTGAACAGCCTGTAGTTCGACCGGGTTCGACAACGTTCCGGCTCCGCACCAGGCCCCCTCGATCATCTCGGCACCGAGGCGCTCAAGCTCGGTACCGGTTGCACCGTCGATAAGGATGATTTCGTTCTGTGCCAGGCGGGTGTTGAGTGCCAAAACATTGGGAGCGATCATTCCCTGAGTGTGGAGACTGCAGGCGTCACCAGGCAAGTCCGGTGCCTAAAGTGGCCCGTCGGTTGCGCCCCCCGCAAAGGCTTGTGCCTTGGTCATCCAGTCGGCCGCCGCAGCGCCGGTTACCTGCAAGCCGGTCGCCGCAACGTTTCGCCGCTGTGTAACCACCAGACAGAAATCCTCGGCTGACCCAACCACCGACTCGGCCGCCTCGTCGTCGCCAAAGGTCCACGTATCGCCCGACGGAGCGGCAAGCTCAACGCGCACAGCGGCTTCTGGGACCTCGAGGCCTCGATTGATGTAGCTCCAGCCACGGGTGATGAAACCGAGCTGGGCTATGTGGCGAAGACGATCGGTGGGCTCGCGCTGGGCACCGACCGTGTCGAGAATGTCCTGGCCGTGCGCCCACGCCTCCATGAGTCGAGCGGTGAGGAATGACTTCGATCCCATCGAGGGTCCGTACCACGGGATTCGTTGGTCGTTGGTGAGCCCGGCCGATGCGTCGGCCAGCAACTGTCGGTTTGCTCGCCACGCCACGAGAACATCGGTCGGACTCATGGCCCGGTACTCGCCAAGGGTGTAGGCATCGGAAGCTTCGGGTCCGTCACCCAACGCACCGACCACGTCGGCAAGACCAGCGGTGAATGCATCGGGTTCTGAGATTGCTTGTGCAGCCGTATTGTCGAAGTAGGTGAGGTGGCCGATCTGATCGGCGACGCTCCACCGCGGACTCGGTGTCGCCAGCGACCACTGGTCGTCGGAAAGACCGGCCATCACTCCATCGAGTGATTCCTGCTCGGCGAGTAGATCGGCGCGAACCTCAGCAACATCCATCATGCGTCTCCGTGGTTGACTCAGTGGTCTGTAACGTAGCTGCCACGCTGCTCGGGCCGAAAACGCAACAAACCGCCGACCCGAAGGCCAGCGGTTTGATGAAAATCAAAGACGTTTCGCTCAGGTGAGAGAAACGCTCAAATTAAAGTGGACGAACGTTCTGAGCTTCTTCGCCCTTGCGGCCGGGGGCCACATCGAACTCAACTTGCTGACCTTCGTCGAGGGTTTTGTATCCATCCCCCTGGATGTTGGAAAAGTGAACGAACACGTCGTCCTGACCTTCACGTGAGATAAAGCCGAAGCCCTTCTCTGCGTTAAAGAACTTTACTGTTCCGGTTTCTGCCATTGCATTCTCTCTTCACTGCTGAGCTGGTCTTGTACCAACTGACTCCACGCTACTCGTCAACGCAGGTACAACGGCGCTCAGGTCGGCCACCTTTGGCCGAACTGTCACGAAGAATGGCGAAATTGCAGTGATCGGGGCGCAAACCGCAACCTCAAGTATTTCTGGGTTTCGACCCTTTACCGGCCAGTAACTATGAGGAGCGTTGTTTGCAAGCGCTTGCAGTGTTTCCGGCTCGGCAAGGACAGCGACGGCTACTTCTTACAAATTACCGAGCTGCCGTGGCCGAACATGCCGTAGTTGATCGACAAGCCGACCTTGGCGTCGTCGACCTGACGGCCGCCCGCTTGGCCCCGCAACTGCCAGGTGAGTTCGCAAACCTGGGCGATGGCCTGAGCCGGGATGGCTTCGCCGAAGGCACCCAAACCGCCCGACGGGTTGACCGGGATTCGTCCGCCAACCGTGGTGTCGCCGGCGTGGAGAATTTTGGTTGCTTCGCCTTCGGCGCAGAGCCCGAGGTACTCGTACCAATCGAGTTCGTACGCCGAGCTGAGGTCGTACACCTCGGCCAGGTCGAGATCGTCGGCGCCAACACCAGCTTCGTCGTAGGCCACCTGCGCGATGTCGCGCTTGAAGGTGTGCTCGGCATCGCCAGCGGCGTTCCACGAGTCCGACGCCAGGTACGGCATGTCGACAACTGCGTTGGGGTAGGTGGGCCCAACGGTGGAGATGCCGGCAACGCGAACCGGGTCTTTGATGCCTCGGGACTTGGCGTAGTCCATGCTCGAAACGACCAAAGCGGCGCCGCCATCGGAAGTGGCGCAGATCTCCAACAGTCGGAGCGGGTCGGCCACCACCGGCGAGTTCTCGACGTCGGCAACGCCGAATTCTTTGGGGTAACGGGCGTTGGGGTTGTGCACGCCATGGCGAGAGTTCTTGGCCTTCACCGTGGCGAAGTCGTGCGGCGTGTCTCCGTAGAGTTCCATCCGACGACGGGCGTAGAGGGCGAAGTACACCGGGTTGGTAACGCCGACCAGGCGGAACCGCAGCCAGTCGGGGTCGTCGGGGCGTTCGTCTTCGCCAACCGGGGCAAAGAAACCCTTCGGGGTGGTGTCGGCGCCGACAACAAGGGCCACGTCGCAGACACCGGCATGGATCTGGGCACGCGCAATCGAGAGCGCTGTTGCGCCGGATGCGCATGCGGCGTAGCTCGACGAAAGTTGTGCACCTTGAAAGCCGAGGGCGTTCGCGAACGTTGAGCCCGACACCCAGCCGGGGTACCCGTTCCGTACCGTGTTGGCACCCGAAACGAGGCCGATGTCTTCCCACGGCACGTCAGCATCGGCAAGCGCATCGCGGGCCGCCTTTGCTCCGTACTCGACAAAGTTGCGGCCCCACTTACCCCACGGGTGCATTCCCACACCAAGAATTGCGATCTCGTCCATTAGTTCTGCCCCTCTGAGAGCTCGGGTTCCCACTTCCACACCATGTGCTGGTGCTCTTCGTCTTCAAACAACACGTCGATAATCATGCGGACTCGCATGCCGACGCTGAGATCTTCGACCGTGATGCCTTCAGCCATTTGTCCGAGCACCACGATCTTCTCGTTATCGAGCTCGACGGCAGCGATAACGATGGGAACGAACGGCTCGGTGGTGATGACGTAGGGCTTCGGCGGCGGGTAGCTGCTGGTGGTGAATGACCAGATCGTGCCGGTATTGCTGAGCAACACTTCTTCACGCTCGGTTTCGCCGATCAGCGCCGGGTCGTTGCCACCCATATTTTTCGGAAAGAAGTAGCTGTCGTTGCTTTGTCCCTTACCTCCGATGAGGCGCGGGTCGTCGCCCATCGTGAACAAGCCTTCTACTGCGGGTACCTGAGTTTTGGCCACCGATGTCCTTCCAGAGCAGCTGCCGCGTCGGTATCTGACGCACCGTCAGATTACCGGCCAACCGTACAGCTTCCGAATCGCCACCCGAACCGGCGTGGGTTTCGGGCTTAGAGGTTTCCGAGGTAGCGAAGTGCTCCGTGTGCGGCGGCCGATGCGGTGCTGAAGCAGGCTTGGAGAAGGTAGCCGCCGGTCGGTGCTTCCCAGTCGAGCATCTCACCGGCCACGAACACTCCGGGGTGCTCGGCAAGCATGAAGTTGTCGGTGAGCTGGTCGAAGGTGACGCCACCGGCGGTGGAGATGGCTCGATCGATCGGCATCATCGCTCGGCCGGCTATCGGGACCGCCTTCAACAGCGCAGCGAGTTGTGCCGGTTCGACCGGGATGTTGTTGGCGGTTACGTCCCGCAGCACCGCGATCGCCGCGGGGGCAACCTTGGCTTTGCGCAGCCAGGTAGAGATGGAGTCTTTCGGTCGACGAACCGACGTCAATCGGTCGACGATTGCAGTCTCAGATAGGTCGGGATGGAGGTCGACATGAAGCGTCCACTCGTCTGCCGAATCGACCAGGTCACGAAGGGCCGCGCTGTGGGCATAGATGGGGCCACCCTCGAAGCCGGCCTCGGTAATCATGAGGTCGCCGCGAACAGCGTGGTCGCCAACAACTACCGCAACGTTCTTCAACGGCACACCGGCAAACCGGTCGGACAACGTTGTGGTCCAGTGGGTTCGCACGCCGCAGTTCGCTGCTTGGAGCGGCGCCACCGCAATGTCTTTGGCTCGAAGCATTTCGGCCCAGAATCCATCGGTGCTCACCCTCGGCCAACTTGCTCCACCCAGCGCAAGCACCGCAACGTCGGCCGCGACGCTGATGTCGTCGCCGTTGTGAGCGAACCTCAACTCGCCTTCGTCTCCATCGCTCCATCCCGTCCACGTGTGGCGGGTACAAAAATCGACCCCGAGCTCATCGAGGCGACGGAGCCACGAGCGCAGGAGCGGAGTGGCTTTGAGCGACTCGGGAAACACCCGACCGCTCGTGCCAACAAAACACGGCTCACCGAGTTCGGCGCACCAGGCGCGAAGGTCGGTCGGCGTAAAGTCTTGGACCGCATCTTCAAGACGTGAGCGTTGCGGACCGTACCTGGAGAGCAGCTCGTCGAGCGGTTCCGAGTGTGTGATGTTGAGCCCGCCCCGACCGGCCAGAAGGAACTTGCGTCCCACCGAGGCTCGATGCTCGAACACCGTGACCGACACGCCAGCGCGCGCCAACACCTCGGCCGCGAAGAGTCCGGCTGGTCCTCCGCCGACGACGGTTGCTGTCGACGGATCCACAGTGTGAGACGTTAGACGAGAGGGTTCTCGCCCAGCCGGTTAGAGAATCTGGCTCAGGAACAGGCGGGTGCGCTCTTCCTGCGGGTTGGTGAAGAAGTGCTCGGGTGTACCCACTTCAACAATCTCGCCGTCGGCCATAAAGACCACCCGGTCGGCGACCTCGCGGGCAAAGCCCATTTCGTGGGTCACGCAGATCATGGTCATGCCTTCAGTGGCGAGATCCTTCATCGTGTCGAGGACTTCTTTGATCATCTCGGGGTCGAGTGCCGACGTGGGCTCATCGAACAAGATGACCTTGGGCTTCATGGCCAGCGAGCGGGCGATGGCCACTCGCTGTTGCTGTCCACCCGACATCTGGCCCGGGAACTTGCGGGCCTGATCGGGAATCTTCACCCGCTCGAGCAGCTCCATGGCCGTGGCCTCGGCCTCGGCCTTGGGAATGTTGCGCACGTTGCGCGGCGCCAGGGTGATGTTGTCGAGCACCGACAGGTGCGGAAATAGGTTGAAGCTCTGGAACACCATGCCGGTTTCGCGGCGGATGTTCTGGATGGCCTTAATGTCGTCGCTCAGCTCGACACCATCGACCACGATGCTGCCGCGATCGTGACGTTCGAGTCGGTTGATGCAACGGATGAGCGTGGACTTACCGGAACCGGATGGGCCGATAACCACAACCACTTCCTGCTCGCCAACCTTCATGTTGATGTTCTTCAACGCCTGAAAGTCGCCAAAGAACTTGTCCATGTTGACGACGTCGATCATCACCTTGCCGGTGCCGCCAACCTGGGTGGCATCGGTGTTGATTGCTTGGGTTTCACTCATCGGTGACCAACTCCCAGTTTGGCTTCGAGCCGTCGGCTCTCTTTTGACATGGTGTACGCAAAGGCCCAGTAGCCAATGGCGACGAATAGATAGGTAACGCTCGCAAGGCCCTTGCCCACAAACTCCTGCTGGGCGTTTGAGGTATCGGAGACTCGCAGGAACTCAAGGAGGCCGATAATCGACAGCAGCGAGGTGTCTTTGAACAACGCGATGAACTGGCCAACCATCGCCGGAATAACCGCCCGCAACGCTTGGGGAAGAACGATGAAACGTTGCACCGCAGCAGCCGACATACCCGACGCTTGGGCAGCCTCGGTCTGGCCCTTCGGCACAGCCTGCAGACCACCACGAACGATCTCGGCAATATAGGCCGCACTGAATCCGGTAACCACGATAATTGCAAGCGTGAGGTCAGCTGGCCGTTCGAAGTCGATAGGGAGGAACAGCGGCAGCATCAGGTTCGAGAACAGCAGCAACGAGATAAGCGGCACGCCTCGAATGAACTCGATGAAGATGACCGACGCGGTCTTGAGGACAGGCAGGTTCGACTTGCGACCCAACGCCAACAAGATGCCAAAGGGCATACCCAACGTGATACCAATCACGGTGGTGAACAGCGAGATGTGCAAGCCGCCCCAGTCCTCCCAACCAAAGCCATCGTGGGGAATGAGGTTCTGCACGATGGCCACGATTGCCGCGACCACCAGCGCAACAACGAACCTGACTGCGGTGCCGGCAAAGCCGGTTGGCAACGATTCGACCCTGCTGAGTTCGCTCAAGGCCCACAGGAACGCGACCAGTCCGAGCGCATAGCCGCCGAGCCGAGAGGTTCCCGCAATCACCAGCATCGCCACGATGAACAGCGCCACGCCGATAAACAAGGCGCGCTCGCGAATCGCTGCGGGCAGGCGCCATCCGACTTCTCGGGCGACGACCACAAGCACATATGCCGCAGCAAGTCCGATATAGGGCATCACCGTGCGGGCGAAGCTCACGAAGAAAATCGATGCCGCAATGATCGGCCAGAAACGCCGAAGCAGTTGACCCCAGCCCTCTTTTACCGACTCCAGTTCCTGGGACAGGGCAAGCTCGTGACTGTTGCGGGCCATCGCACCAGCGGTGAGGCCAGCGCCCAGAATCATGACGTAGCCCGACGCCCACGGACGCCACAACTCTTCTCGCGGGAACTGACCGATCATAAAGATGCGCAGGTTGGCGCGAATGATGGCGAAGTCGGCATTAATGATCCACCGCAACGCAAAGAAGGCCAACAAACCAGCCGCCACGGCCACGATGGCGGTGACGATGGTGTTGGCCGCGCTGCTGAACAGGTTGGTCTTTGCCCAGTCGCCGGGCGAGAGCTTCGAGCTTGGTGGCGTGGAGTCCACCGCCAAAGCTGCGGTGATGTCGTCGCCCAAATAGGTTGCTGCTCGTTCAGCCATTGCCTACCTCCCCACGATCTGGAGTCGCCGGTTGATGAGGTTTCCGATTGCTGAAAGAACCAGCGAAAGGGTGAGATACAGCAGCGCCAGAATCAAAATGAGCTGCGGCGCTGGCTGAGACTGACCAAACAAGTTGTTGATGATGTTGGTGGTCTCGGCGGCGCCGATAGCGATAGCCAACGAACTGTTCTTCGAAAAGTTGAGGAACTGGCTGATGAGAGGCGGAAACGCTACCCGCATAGCCTGGGGGAGAACGACGAATCGGTATCGCTGGAAGGTCGATAGCGCCAGCGCATTGGCTGCTTCCTCTTGGCCCTTGTGCACCGCCATGATCGAACCACGGACGATCTCGGAGATATGGGTTGCGGTATAGATGATCAACGCAACCGTGATGGCGGCAAAGGGCATCTGGATTCGGAAACCGTCGCTGAAGACGCGGCCGCGGTCGTCGAGCATTGGCTTCGACATCGACACCGGACCGCCAAGGACGAGATAGGCGATGAGGCCGATTCCGAAGAATGTTCCGAGACCCCAAAGCACCCGGTGATGGGGGGCGCCGGTGTTGTCGAACACCTTGGTGCGCCAGAACGCAACCGCGGCAGCAAGAATCAGCGCCCCGAGAAGGATCCACCGGAACGGACCAAAGTTGTCTTGGCCCATAAGCGAGGGAATCGCGAACCGGTTGTTGCTAAGAATGAACCATTCGCCGAGCGGCTTCCATGCCTCTTGTGAGGTAGGAAACGCGTTGAGGAACACGGCGCTCCACACGAACACGATGACGACGAGCGGCGGAATGTTTCGGAAGAACTCGACGTAGCCGGTGGCCAGTTTGCGGACGATCCAGTTGGACGAGAACCGGGCGATACCGATGAGGGTTCCCAGGATCAGGGCGGCCGGGATACCGACCATGATGATGCGAATCGTGTTGAAGAAACCCTCGACGATTGCCTTGCCGACCGAGTCGCCGGCGATAAGTGGGTTATCGGCAATGGTGATTCCGCCCGGCTGGTCGAGAAAGTCAAAACCCAGCTCGAGGCCAATGGCGTCGGTGCGATCTCGGAAGTTCCCCCAAAGGAAGTTGCCGACACCGACGATGGCGGCCAGGGCAACGATCTGAGCGGCAATACCGATGGCCTTTACGTCGCGCCACAGCACGGCTTTGTCGCCCTCGCTGGTCGCAGCTCTGTTTCGAAACATCGCGACGATGTCGTAGATGAGTCGCCCCACCACGTAGATCGCCGTGCCGATTGCCGCGACGGCAAGCAGCAATAGCAAAAACTTGATCATGTACGTCTCCCCCAAGGCACAACGCTGTGCCTACCGACCTGATCGGTGTGATGTATGAACGTAGAAGGGGCGGGCCGGAAAATCCAGCCCGCCCCATCCAACTACTAACGATTACTTAGTTCGTGCGGCGATTCTTAGCGGAACGGCGGAACGTACTGAAGACCGCCGTTGGTCCACAGGTCGTTCGGGCTTCCGGCAAGAGTCAGGCCGATGGGGCCAAGGTTGGCGTTGAAGATCTCTTCGTAGTTTCCGACCTGGCTGATGATGTTGTAGGCGAACTTGGGATCAAGTCCGAGGCCTACCTCGGCAACAGCGGTGTTTCCGTCGCCATCGGTGATTGGCTCACCGAGGAAGCGGAGGATGCTGGAGTCTTCGCTGGTGAGGAAGCTGTCGACGTTTCCGCTGTCGATGCCCCACTCCCAAGCCTGCACGGTGGCCATAACGGCCCAGTTGACAACCTGTGCCCATTCGGTGTCGCCATCGGCAACTACCGGACCAAGCGGTTCCTTCGAGATGATCTCGGGAAGGATGGAGGTATCGATGTCCATGTTTGCGGCGAAAGCTGCAAGCTGCGAAGCATCGGAGGTCCATACCTCGCACTGACCGGCCTGGAAGGCTGGGTTGAGCTCATCGTTGGACTCGAACTCCACCGGGGTGAAGGGGATGCCAAGGTCGCCGAGTACGGCGTTGAGGTTAAGCAGCGTGGTGGTACCGGTAAGTACGCAGATCGAGGCGTCGGCGACGTCGGCGAGCGCTGAAATACCGGAATCGGCACGGACCATGAAGCCCTGGCCATCGTAGAAGGTGGTGTGCAGGAAGTTGGCCTGCTCGGAACCATCGCGCGAAGCGGTCCAGGTGGTGTTACGGATCAGCACGTCGATCTCACCCGACTGAAGGGTGGGGAAACGCTGAGCAGCAACGAGTGGTGTTACTTCGAATGCTGCGGCATCACCGAGAACTGCGGCCGCGATGACTGCACAGAAATCGATGTCGAAACCACCGAATGCGCCGTCGGCATCAACGATACCGAAGCCAGGCAGGGTGTCGTTACCGCCGCACTGGAGAGTTCCAGCCGACTGAACTGCGCCCAAGGTTCCACCCTGGGTGAGCTCTACATCGTCGGAACCACCATCGTCGTCGGAACCGGAATCATCGGAACCACCGTCGTCATCAGATCCACTGTCGTCAGAACCGGAATCATCGGATCCACCGTCGTCGGATCCACCGTCTTCGGATCCACCGTCGGCAGACCCGCCATCGTCACCATCGCTACCGCACGCGGAAACGATAAGAACGAACGAAAGCAG
>CALJDK010000004.1 GCA_938023735.1 uncultured Acidimicrobiales bacterium | reverse complement strand
AGCCATCGATCGGTGCATGAATGCGGTGGTGAACTTGTCGGCGGTGGAGGGGTGGTCCGAGTGGCACAGCCTTCCCCGACGCCTCGTGCACAACGACGCCAAAGCCACCAACGTCATGCTCGACAACTCGGGCGTACCGGTCATGGTCCTCGATCTCGACACCTGTATGGCCGGAACACTTCTTAACGATGTCGGCGAGTTGGTTCGTAGCTTCGGTAAACAGCCTCAGCCCCTAGACTTCGAGCGAGTCGATGCGGTGCTCGAGGGATTTCGGTACGGGTGGGGGAGTGATCTCACCGACGAAGAAGTTGCCTTGATGCCCTTGGCCGGGGCGAAGCTGGCGATCGAAAACGCAGTTCGCTTTCTGGCCGATCATCTCGACGGCGATCGCTACTTCCGGCTGTCAGGAACCCAGTCGAACCTGGCCCGCTTTATCGCCGAGGTCGGGCACGGCGAAAACCTTCTCGGCTACGCCGCCGGCCGATAGCCACCTTGGTCTCTTCGCCGAGAAGCGGGCAGAAACACACATATCGAGAGACGTCGGGTGTTGGTTAGACGGCACGGGGTTACCTGTACTGGAATGCCTGTGCCTGACAAACCGCCAGACGTGCCACTAGATTCACGTGGAGTGGTTCATGCCCGCCGCTTCATCACTTGCCGTGATATTGCGCTGAAGATTGCGCTTCCCATTCCCCACATGGAGTCCCCAACTCGTGCGTCCGACGTTTCTTGCCAAGCGACTTGCTGCCGTTACCGCCGTGGCCATCTTCGGGGCGCTCCTTGCGATTGCGAACCCCACCTCGTCGGCTGCGCAGAATAACCAACCATCTACCGAGCTGTTCGATACCGCATGGGATCTGGTGAGCAAAGCCACCGACGAAGAGATCGTTACCTATTTCGAACACATCGGCGATGTTGGGTTCGACGGCGTGTGGCTCTCGCTGTTGCCCATCGACGGGTGGGGAATCGAGGCCACGCAGGCCACGGGTGCCAAGGCCCTTGTGCTCGAAGCCGACGGTTCCCTATCGCTCACCCCCGAGCAGCTCCAACGTATGCGGTTTGTATTCGACGAAGCGCAACGAAACGACGTCGGCGTGACGCTCGCCCCCATCTGGGGTGTGGCATACATCCATGGTCACTGGGACGACGGAGCATGCACTCGTCTCGACGAAGGTCCGCTCGATGCCGACAACGCCTACGGCTGGGGTCACGAGGTGGGTTCGGCGTTCCGGAACGAGCCGATGCTCGACCGCTGGCTTTTTGGCGGCGATAACTTCTGCAACGTTGAAGATGTTGAGATTTGGTCGGAGATGGCACGAGGGGTCCGAGACGCGCGGTCGCAACAGCCAATTGGCTATCACACGGCCGCGAATGCGTTTCGTCATCTCCGCTTCTCTGACGAACCGTGGCACCAGTTCTTTGCTCCGCAAACATCGCACTGCACCCGCCCCGATATTGCCCAGGCCGAACTTGAAGATGTCGTCGCTGCCAGCGGCAGCAAACCGGTTTTTGCCGCCGAGTTGCGCTACGAGGCCATCGCCCCCGACTGGGTCGGCTGTCGTCACAATCCTCGTAACCCGGTAGACGCCGACGACGTTGCCGACGACGTGCGGGCGGCCCTTTCGGCCGGAGTCGACGGCATCGTCTACGGGCACAATGAGCGTTGGCAGTGGGGCAACGCCCTGCTTGGCGCCGAGGGCCGGCCAATTGAATCGTTGGGTTCACCTGGCGAAGTCATAGCCCTCCAGCTGGTAGCCGAGGCGTCATCGTCGGGCCCGACGACGACACCTACCACCACGATGACCTCCACAACGACGACGACTACGACAACGACTACGACAACGACAACGACGACTACATCGACCACAACGGTAACGATTCCAACGACGGTCGCCCCAACTTCTCTGCCGCCGACTTCTGTGCCGGCCACGTCGTCTTCGTCGGTTGCTCCACCAACAACCAGTCCTTCGACAGCACCGCCGACTACGGTTACCCCATCACCGACGCAGCGATGCAACGGCGTTGAGGCCACGATTGTTGGTACCAGCAAACGAGATGTGCTGGTCGGTACCGACGGCGACGATGTCATCGTTGGCCTCGGTGGGAATGACGTCATCGATGGGCGAGGTGGCGACGACATCATTTGCGGAGGCGTCGGCAAAGACAAAGTCGTCGGCGGTGCTGGCTTCGACACGTTGCTCGGCGGACGCGGTATCGACGTCCTCAAGGGAAGCGGTGGCAAAGACCTCCTTCTTGGGGGAGCGGGCCGAGACAAGCTTCAGGGCGGCGGCGGGGCCGACACACTCCAAGGCGGCAAAGGCGACGATCGACTCATCGGCGGCAAAGGATTCGACACCTGCCTCGACGTGGCCGACACCTTCACCAAGACCTGCGAATCGGCCGACGAACCGGGCTCCGAAGTCGCTCCAAGCGACTACTCCAACGAATACTCAACCACCGGAGCGTTGATCGCTCGACGGTAACGCCCTACGGGCGACCGGAACTCTGACCTGCAACTATGTACCCTCGGCGGTATGGATGCTTTGGGGATGCGTTAGTTTGGGCGGAAATGTGCCGGCATTGTGGGGCTGATTCTGACGTTGAGTGCCTGTTCGCCAGGCGATGGCCCGCCCAACATCAAAGACATCGGATTTGATGGTGCCGGCAATGTCGTTTTGGTCGATGTCGCACCGGACTATTACTCCGATGAAGTCGCAGGCGAGAACATCGTGGCCGAGTCAGGTCAGGTGACCGAAGCGTGCCTGGCTGACGGAACCTGCATTCGTCTCATCGATGAGCGCCAGATCGACGAGTCCACCGACGACTGGGCGACGTCGAAGACGGTGTGGAAGATCGATCCGAATGCCTCGTGGTGGGATATCGAGTACGGCGAAGAATTCGCTGCCGACGTCGGCGTGTTCGACATCGTTGTTCTGCCCGACCAATCGGTACTTGTGGCTGCTGGACATATCCTTACGATTTCACGAGGCGTCGATGGCCAGTGGTCGCCGTCGGCCGCCGACCTGCGCACCTTGGACAAAACGATCCCCGGATTTGCGACCGTGGTTGCGGCGTTGGTCCTTGTCGCCGCTGGCCTGACATTTGGCCCCGAGCCGCGCTTTGGTCGGTGGGCGATGTTCTTGCTGCTGCCGATGTTTGTGACGCTGCTGTTCATGGTGCAGTCATCGAGAGGACTGAATGGAAGAGCGCTTGTAGTGCTGTTTTACCCGTTGGCGTTGTGCGGGTCGGGAGTCCTAGCGGGAGCGCTGCTTCGCACTCGGCACGAGGACGGTTTCGTTCGGCGTATTGGACTACCGCTCCTCGCCGCTCCGGCGCTTCTTGTGGTCGGGTGGGCGTTGGCCTATGTGCTGTGGAGTCGAGCGATGTTGTCGTGGGGCTTGGCGGGCCTGCTTTGTCTCGTGTTGTTTGCGGCCGTTGCCTTTGGTGTGTCGAAGGTTCAGTATGCCGAGTTCGACTCTGGACCGTCGGCTCGGATCGACTTGCCCCCAACGTCGTGGTCGATCAGACCTTGGGCCGCACTGTCACTGAGCCTTCTGGTCTCAGTCGCTTCGCCGATTCTTGGCATCTTCGTTGGCGGGAATTGGCTGTCGTTCAAGACTGACCAACTGACGGTGGGTTCTGCGCTTGCTTTGCTGGTCAGCGCAATCGCCGTCAGCCACGTGCGGTATCAGTCGCCGCCCAACGACGCCGAAGCGGAAGTTATGCCGGCCCTCCGCTGGGCCGATTAGCCGGGGCGAACACAATCCCTAGGTAAGGCGAAGCGGTAGCTTCTCGATTCCACGCAGGTTGATTCGGCCATTCCAGTGGGGTTCGCCAGCCTCGGTTGCGTTGGGAAAGCGCTTGATGAACGAGTGAATCGCCACCTGGCCTTCCATCTTTGCCAGGGACGCACCCAGGCAATAGTGGATGCCATTGCCAAACGACATGTGCTGCGACGCATTGGGGCGGGTGAGTTGTAGCGAATCGGCGTCGTCGCCCCAGAACTCGGGGTCTCGGTTCGCCGAAGCGAGCCCCGCTAGTACCACCGTCTTCTCAGGAATCTCGATGCCGTCGAAGGTGATGGGGGCAATCGAGATCCGTCGGGAGAATTGCACCGGCGACACGTAGCGCAACAACTCTTCTATTGCGCCCGGGCCTAACGATTCATCATCGCGCCACAGTGCAAGTTGTTCGGGGTGGCGGAGGAGTTCGTAGATTCCGGTGCCGATGAGATTAACGGTGGTCTCATGGCCGGCAACAAACAGCAGCGATACCTGATCTCGAAGCTCGATGGTTGATAGCCGGTCGCCATCTTCCTCAACATCGATAAGCGCAGTCAGAAGATCATCGCCTGGGTTGCTCCGCTTCCATTCGATTACGCCTTCGATGTGGGCATCCATCTTGGTGCCCGCAACCATGGCTTCACGCAACATTTCCTCGTCGACGATCGGGTCGAGGGTGCGCACCAACTGCTCGCCCCACTTGCGCAACGAATCGGTGTCGCCCTCGGGCATGCCGAGCATCTTGGTGATCACATCGAAGGGCAGAGGAAACGCCAAACCGTCGACCACGTCGGCGGTACCGGCTTCGGCCATGGCATCGAGTTGCTGATCGACCAGGTCCTGAATCATCGGGCGCAGCGCCTCGATGGCCCGAGGGGTAAACGCCTTCGACACTAGGCGGCGCAGTCGGGTGTGGTCGGGCGGGTCGACGTTGAGAATCGAGGTGCTTGGTTGGGGAGACTCGCCGTTGAAAATCTCGTCGACGAGTTGTTCACGCAGATTGTCAGTGGTGTCGATCATCGCCGGGTCGACGCTGAGCCTGGGCTCACGAAGGAGACGGGTGACATCGGCGTTTCGGAACACAGCCCACGGCCCAGCCAACGTTTGCTGCACCGGCAGCAGCGTGCGCATCTCGGCTAAGTGCGGAAACGGATCGGCCACGTAGCCCTCGTCGAGAGGATTGAAGAACACATCGGTCATAGCTTGATCCTAGGGCCGCCTGAGGTGGAGGAGATCGCCAAGATCAGCGACCCCAGTGAAGCGCAGGGCGGTATCAGTCGGGTTGATTGCGAAGGAACTCTTCGAACTCGAGTGCAAGGTCGTCGCCCGACGGAATTTCGACCTGTGAGTTCTCGACCCGCTCGTCGTAGCTGGCCTCGAGATCTTCAAGCATCCCCCGATGATCTGGGTTCTGTTCGAGAAGTTCGTCGATATGTTTGCGGGCGGTCTCGCCAGCCTCGACCAATTCGGCAGACCCAAACCTGATTGCCGCGGTATCGAACAGGCCATCGAGCAGCGCGGCCGACGCCGCCGGGTACGGCATGCCACCGAGGTAATGAGGCACCTGCGCCCAGAGGCCGATCGACGGAATACCCGACATGGCGGCCTGCATTTCGATGATGCTCTGGACGCCAGCGGGCACGTCGAGCGATGCGTTCAGAAAGCCACGGCGGTGAGCAAGACTCTCGGTACTTGCCGTCGAGGAAAGTGCCGGTGGCCGGGTATGGGGTGCGGCGGCAGGGTATGCCCCAAGGCTCACGACCATGCGAACGCCAAAGTCCGCAATCAGCTCGCTCAGGGCAGCCGAGAAACGGCGCCAGTGATAGTCGGGCTCGGGGCCGGTGAGAAGCAGCACGTCGGAGCCGTCGTTATCGACCAAGTGATCGAGCGTGATTTCGGGCCAGTCGAGCGACACCGAAACGCCTTCTTCGACTCGCAGTGTTGGACGCCTGGCTCGATGATCGAGGAGCGAATCGTCGTCGAAGGTTGCCACTCGGGCGGGTTTGCACTGGCCCACAATGACGTCTCGGGCGGCTTGTGCTGCGCTGCTGGCATCGATCCAGCCGCTCATGACGATGAGAAGGACCGGGTCGGTGAGCTCGGGATGGGAGTCGACGGTGTACAACGCCGCTGGTTCGGATGCGGAGGGCATTACCTCCCAACCTAATCGCCAACGACAAAGCATGTCCCAACGACCGCACCATCTGTTCCGCTTCCCGGGAACCCCACTCCGCAGGATTCCCCGTTACGATGGCGGGCAATATGGCTGATGTAACTGACGCAACGTTTGAAACCGACGTAATCGAGCGATCCAAGACCGTGCCCGTGGTTATCGACTTGTGGGCCGAATGGTGCGGGCCGTGCAAGTCGCTCACCCCGATTCTCGAAAAGGTCATCGCCGAAACCAATGGTTTGGTCGAGCTGGCCAAGGTTGATGTCGATGCCAACCCGGCGGTTGGTCAGGCTTTTCAGGTGCAGTCGATTCCGGCCGTGTACGCCATGAAAGACGGCAAGATCGTCGATAACTTCCTCGGCGCCAAGGGCGAGGCTGAAGTGCGAACCTTTGTGCAAGCCCTTATCCCCGAAGGTGCGTCTGCCGAGCCCGAACAGACCGAAGTCGAGAAGCTGGTGGAGCTTGGCGACGAAGATTCGCTGCGGGCTGCTTACGCTCTCGAGCCGCTCAACCCGGCGGTGGTTGTGCCCATGGCCGAGATTCTTGTCGAGCAAGGCTTTTCCGAGGACGCCGAAACCATCCTGTCGAAGATCCCCGAAACCGGCGAAGTGCAACGAGTTCTGGCCATGATTCGAACCGGGTCAACCGGCTTTGACTCCGAAGAAGAACTCGACGCAAAACTCACCGATCTGTTGAGCCGGGTCAAAGGCAACGATGATGTGCGCCAAGAGTTCATCGACGTGCTTGCCGTGATGGGTCCGGGCAACCCAAAGACCGCCGAATGGCGAAAGAAACTCAGCACCGCGCTCTTTTGATTGCTCCGCTTTGATTGCTCCGCTTTGATCACTCGCCTTCGGCCACTCCTGTGACCGCCCAACCGTTCAAGCTCTGGTTGGGCGGCCTTCAGTAGCTGAGGGAGGTGGTTTGTGTTTGGGAGCGGTCTCTTCGGGGGTTGCTGGGCGCAGTTTCCATCGACTTTTTGCGTCTTGAAACAGCGTCTGCTCGGTCTCGTGGACCATGTGATGACAGTCGGGGCACAACAGCGCCAAGTTCGTGATGTCGGTTTTGCCTTTGCCGGGCGCATTCCACGGGAGGATGTGGTGTGCCTCGCACTGTTGGGGATGGGCTCGACACAATACGCAGCCGCCATCGCGGGCGGTTAGCGCCACGTACTGTGCTGGTGTGGCGCGTCGATGGTTGCGGCCTTGCCAGAGCGGCTGGCCGTTCCCGCCGAAGATGCTGCCGGTAACGGTGGCGTTGCAGAAGTAACGCTCGAACACCGATTGCGGCAGCGGACCCGATCCGAAGAGGTGCGGGTCGACGATTTCGCCGTCGTCGCTAAGGGTGGCGCCAATGACGATGGCGGGACGCCCTCCACCTGAAGACGTGCCACCAGCTGAGGCTCGAGTACCAGCGGACTGGCCGCCACACCGTTGCGCAAACGCATCGAACATTCGCTGAGCAGAGGTGCGAGGGTGCTTGGAGAGTGGAATATCGCGACCGCCATCTTTGCGATACAGCTCGTTGGCGTGACTCTTGATGAGGTTCCAGATGGAATCGATGGTGGCTTTGTCGCCCTCGGCCATTATGGCTTCGAGACCATCTTTGGTGCGGAATCGCGACACCTTACGCAACCGGCGCTGGCGTTCATGTTCGGTTTCGGCGTCGGGCTTGTTGTGGTTGTTGACGAAGTCTCGAATGGTGTCTTTGGACTGATCGGGGTTGCTATTGCGGATCTCGTCGATGAGGCCGGGGTCTTGTGATGCGGCGCCGCCGGTTTTGGCGTCGGCATTGGCAAGATCATCGAGCTGCTCCTCTGACACGGCGCCCGTCTCGATGTCGTCTTTCAGGTCGGGATTGTTGCGCAATGTTTCGCCCCGCTTAGCCCGCTGCTTTCTGTCGCGCTTTGACCGCTTGCCACCGTGGTCGATGAGCTTTTCGGTCTCGCGGGGCGTTGCTCCGGACTTGCGATGTTCAGCGATGATGTCGGCCTCGGCGGCGGTGAGCATGCGGCCATAGCGACCAATGGTGGCGATTGCGTCGGTGGCGGGGAGCGCACGCAATGATGCCAAGACAAGCTGGAAGGTGCCGTCGAGTTCGTCGACCCCGAAGAGGCCTGAATCGTGTGCCGAATCAGAATCGAACGAACCGAACAGGCCGGACGGTGGAGGCGCGGAAGCAGAACAAGAGTCGCCGAGAGAGCCAGCACTGCTGATGCTTTCGTTGCGGTTCATGTCGAACCGAAGTTCTTCTGCCAATGTCATGTGTCGAACAGTAGTTCGGGGGTGTGACAATAACTTTCAAGATCTCCGAAATCCGTCTCTGAGCTGCCGAAACAGGCAATCGGCGTCAGTCGTCGGCGTGTTTCCCAATCGGTCGATACGTACCCTGCTGGGCCAGCGAAGCCACCCGTTCCCCGGCGCCGTTGTAGATACACCCGATATTGAGGCCTCGGCCATCGTTGATTGCCGGACTCGTCATCGAAAACGTGTGCCACTGGTTGAAATCGACCGGCCGGTGGAACCAGATGGTGTGGTCGAGGGTCGAGCCCTTAAACAGACCAACCTCGTCGTAGTGGGGCTTCCACGCGGTACCCATAAAGGCCCGGTCGCTCACGTACCCCATCACGGCCTGGTGCATCAGGACGTCGTCGGGCAGGGGACTGAGCGGCCTGATCCACAGGTCGAGTTCGGGTTTGCCGTCGTCGTTGCGAGCGGGGTCGATCCGAACCTCAACCGGCTGGTCGTCCCAACCGGGCCGCTTGTGCAGTTCGTCTCGGTTGACGGTGCTTTCGAACGGTGTGGTCGACGGGGTGGGGTCGAATCGGTCGGGGCCTCCATCGATTCCCGACGACAGCCCCACTTGCGCCTGGCTGATGATGTCGTCCTCCTGATGCACCTCGACCCGCAGCGACGCATAGGTGTTGCCTTCGAACAGGCGATGCACCACATAGTTGAGCGGCGAGTCGGCCCGCCCACCCCGGAGAAAGACCTGCTGCAACGATTGTATCGTGCGTGTCGGATCGGTTCGGCCGGCGGCAACTATCGCTTGGGCGACCACCATGCCGCCGAACAGTCGTTGGCTGTAGTTGAGCGCGTTCGAACCGGCCGAACCTAGCCAGGTCGTGTGGGTCTCGGAGCGTTCGGTCTCGACTAGGTCGAGGCGGTTCAGAAGTCGGTCGGTAGCGGTGGACACCGAGCGGAGGTTATCGTCACCGTGGGGGAACGCATGGGCCAGAACACTGATAATCACGTGACCGCCTGGCAGGTTGAGCCGAGCCACCAATGGCCGCAGTTCGATGTCGACCTCACCGACGTATCCATTACCGCCGACCGCTATCTGTCCGCCGAGTTCTTTGCCAGCGAGTGGGAGGGCATGTGGACCAAGGTTTGGCTTCTCATGGGCCGGGCTGCACAAATGCCCGAGCCTGGCGACTATCAAGCTGAGGAGATCGGCCCCGAGTCGGTCATCATGGTGCGCCAGCAGAGCGGCGAGATTCGGTCCTTCTACAACGTCTGCCAGCATCGCGGCTCGCGCCTTACCTTCGCCGAAGAAGGGTCGGTGTCTCGCTTTGTGTGCCCGTATCACTCGTGGGAGTACGAGACCGACGGTTCGCTGGTGAAAGTGCAAGACGTCGAAGATTTCGCCGAGGATCCGTGCGCCACAAAGCGCCTCGTGGAAATTCGCACCGAGGTGTTTGCCGGGTTCGTGTGGATCAACATGAACCCCGAGGCCGAAACGCTGCAGGAGTTTCTTGGGCCTCTGTGGAACGAATGGGCTGCGTACGAGCCCGACGACTGGCCCCGGGTAACGGCCCTAACTGCAAGGGTTGATTGCAACTGGAAGATCATCCAGGACAACTTCTGCGAGAGCTATCACCTGCCGTCGGTGCATCCCCAGCTGATGGAATCGCACGAGGAGAGCTACCGGTACTCCGACTTCCAGATGAGCCAGCAAGGCCACAACCGTATGATCATGCCTGGCGCCACGCCATCGATCACCCAGTATGGCGAGTCGCCGCCGCTGCCTGAGGTGCTGCAAGAGCGTCTGCGCCGGTGGGATTTAGACCCGGCCGACTTTGTTGACGATCCGTTGGCGGCCCGTCGGGCTATCCAGCAACAGATGCGAGCACTGGGTCCTGAACGGGGTCATGCTCACTATGACAATCTGCACGACCTACAGCTCACCGACTCGCATCACTACAACCTGTTTCCCAACTGCTCGGTCACCTTCGCTGCCGACGGTGTGCTGCTGCAACGGATGCGCCCGCATGCCACCGACCCGCAGAAGTGCCTGTTTGACCACTGGTACTACGGGTTCACGCCGGCCTCGGAAAAGGGTGTGCTTGATGTGGCCACCAATATCCGCATCGATGGCGCCGGGGGACCTGGGGGCGAGGTCGAGCACGAGGTCTTCGATTTTGGCGACCGGTCGATGGGGCTGATCCCCGACCAAGATCTATCGATCGCCACCGGCCAGCAGCTCGGTATGCGATCGAGGGGTTTCACCGAACCAGTGCTGGCAGGGCAGGAGGATCGTGTGGCCTGGTTCCACAAGAAGATCGACATCACGATCAACCAAGCAAAGAGCAACAGAGCGTCAAAGAACAACCGAGCAATAAGGAGCGAGAACTGATGGACCGCTGGCTTACCGATCATCCGCCGAGCGAGCGCTGGCCGCACTACACCCGGGCCAATGCTGGCGAGGTGTTACCAACCCCGGCCAGTCCGCTCGGGCAGACTTACGGGTTCGACCATGGCATCCTGCCCGGTTTTCAGCAGGGCTCCACCCGCACCGGCTTCTATGAGATCGAGGAGTACCGCGACTCGCCGCCCGAGATGTGCGGCTTCTTTGGCGGCTACTTCTATATCAACCTGTCGAACGTGCGAATGCAGGCGGTGCGGAACCCGGCGGTCACCATCGAGCAGCTCGATCTGGCGTTCTTCGGCGATCACCCCGATGTGCCGGCGTATAGCCCGCACGCCGAAGACGAGAAGCCTCATCTTCAGCCAAAGGCCGACGCCCATATGGCATTTGTAACCACCTCGGTCGAGTGGCCGGCGCTGTTGGAGGAGAAAGAAGCGGTGGCGCAGCTTCGAGCCGACCGGCCTGACTTGTCGCTTCTAAGTGATCAGGAGTTACTCGACCGGGCGATGGGAATCCTCCCGATGATTGTGGATTTGGGCGCTCAACATCTTGTGGCGTCGAGCTCGTCGGGCATTGCGCCCGGCATGTTGGCGGCGGTGGCCGAAGCGGTTGGCGACCCTACAGTTCCGATGAAACTTCTCGCTGGTTTGGGCGACGTTGATTCGGCTGCGCCGTCGTACGCCATGTGGGAGATCTCGCGCACCATCCGTGCATCCGATGAGCTGACGGCCGAGTTCGACGCAGGTATCGAGGGGCTCATCGGTCGGCTCGGCGGGTCGGGGTCGGCCGATGCAACCGGGTTTCTTCAGGCGTTCACGTCGTTTCTGCACGAGTTCGGCAGCCGAGGCCCCAACGAATGGGAACTCAGCGCCCAAACGTGGGAGACCGATCCGCTCATCGCCCTGGCCGCTATCGACCAGGTTCGTGCCCAAGACGACGCCCAATCGCCGCAGGCTCGCGCCGCCAAACTCACCGCCGAGCGTGAAGCGCTGGTTGTCGATGTGCGAGAGAAGCTGGCCGAGGTAGGCGACGAGATGCTGAGCGGCATGTACGAAGGTGCGCTGGTTGGTGGCAACATGATGATCTTCCGAGAGCGGGCAAAGACCACGGTGATCAAGGCCATTCACGAAGCCCGCATGTCGTTCCGGGCGTTGGGGCAGCGCCATGCCGAAGCTGACAACCTCGAGGCGGCCGATCACATCTTCATGCTCACCCACGACGAGCTACAGAGCTTTGTCGATGACCCTGCGGCAATGACCGCAACCTTGGCCGAGCGGTATGGCCAGTGGCAGGGCCTTTGGCGGCTGGAACCGCCATTCTTCATCAAAGACGGCCATGTGCCGCCCATCAGTGAGTGGCCGGCCAAAGGCGACGCTGTTGCTGCGCTGGCCGCCGACGGCGATGTACTAACCGGTGTGCCGGGCTGCCCGGGAACGGTAGAGGGCACCGCCCGAATCGTCACCGACCCGGCCAACCCGCCCGACCTCAACCCGGGCGACATCATGGTTGCGCCCCTCACCGACCCGGCATGGACGCCGCTGTTTATGGCGGTCGATGCGGTGGTGGTAAATGTCGGCGGACAGATCAGCCACGCCATCATCGTGAGCCGCGAGCTTGGCCTTCCGTGTGTGGTGTCGGTAACCGACGCAACAAGCCGAATCGCCGACGGTGCCACCATTCGAGTCGATGGCTCGACCGGCGAAGTCACCGTCCTCTCCCAGAGCTGATTCGGCCAACGCCATGTGGATGCGCCTAAGACAAATCGCCGTTGTGGCTGCCGATCTCGCCAAGGCCGGCGCCGAAATCACTGGCGTGCTCGGCGTAGAGGCCTGCTACGCCGACCCTATGGTGAGGCAGTTCGGGCTAAAGAACACGCTATGGCCCATCGGCACCCAGATGCTCGAAGTGGTCACCCCAATCGCCGACGACACCGCGGCCGGACGGTATCTCGACCGTCGCCACGGTGATGGTGGCTATATGGTCATCGCCCAAGTAGACGACATTGCCCGTCGTCGTGATCGGGCGGCCGAGCTGGGCGTGCGTATTGCGTTCGATCTGCACTTCCCGGGCGAAGGGCACGATGGCATGCAGCTGCATCCGGGCGACACCGGCGGTTCTTTCTTCGAGATGGATCAGATGCTCATGCCCGGCGGCGACGACGTGCGCGGCCCGTGGTATCCGGCGGGCGAGAACTGGGAGCCGTACGTCAACACCAGCCGGGTCAGCGGTATCAGTGCGGCCGAGCTACAGAGCCCCGAGCCCGAACGTTTAGCGCAGCGTTGGTCAGACATCGCCGAAATCGAACTTGTTGCTAACGCCGACGGGCACCCCACCATGCAGCTCGATGATGCAACGCTTCGGTTTGTCGAGGCTGCCGACGGTCGAGGCGAGGGATTGGGCGGCATCGACGTCGTGGCCGAAGACCAGCCAGCAATTCTCGACGCTGCCGAGCGGCTCGACTGCCTCAGAGGCGACCAGGTGATTGTCGCTGGACTCAGGGTGAACCTGACCTAGGTAAATCTCGAACCCTCATTGGTGAGACAACGCAGCTCCTTGCGGTCCAACGGCTCGATCCCATTGCGCGAGAACCGGCCGGTCACGATCGATTAGTCGACGGCGACGAGTTGGTCAGCTTGTTCGCGAAGTGCGCGCCGGCTTGGTAGCCAATCGCAGCGAAGACCGCAATGAGTACGAGAATCGCTCCGAGCTGAAACACTGGGTCAACGGTCGAACCGTTGTCGCCATCGGAAAGAGCGTTCAGCCAACTCGTTAAGCCGACAACAGCTGGCAGTGTGCCCGCAGCTATCGCCATTATCAGCGGAGCGTTGTGCTCTGATCGGCCAGCGGCGAGCACCAACCCGAGGAAGCCTCCTGCGACGGTACCGGCGATCCCAGCGACGACTGATCCAAACAATGCGATCAGGACGAACCCGCCGGCCGCGTCGCCGCCATCATCGGCGAGCACGGTGTAGCCAGCTGCCCATCCTGCAAGGCATAGATTTGCGGCGAGTCCTGCAGCGAGGCCTGTCACTGCTCCCCATTTGAGCCCTGCCCTGGTGGGCCGGTTTGGAGAAGTGTGTTCCTTCTCCGAAGTTGGCTCGATTGGTTGTGTGTCCATGAAGTCCCTCGGTAGCGCCCTATCGGTTAAACCGATTGGATCTGGAGGCTGGTGCCGATCACATTGTTCAGCCTTCAAGCCCGCCGAGATCGGCAACAAACGACGGTCACCCAACCAATGTCTGCCTCCGGACATAGCCGCGGGATTTCGGCCGCCAGGTCAGCGTCCCCGTTCTTTCGCTGTCTGTTTGATCAGTTTCGCCTGTTGATATGTGCGGCGTTGCGTCGGGATTGTTTAGGTGAGGCCTAGGACGGTGAGGAGTGCGTCGTCGACTGACCAGAGTTCTTGGGCCGTTAGGTATCCGGCTTGGTCGCCGAGTCGTTGGGTGCCGACTGCGCCGAGTTGTTCGACTAGGACTCGCGTGGTGTCGTTGCCGATGGTTATCTCGGGCCGGAATGAGGCGGGCCTGGCGCTTTGTGAGGTTGGCGCGATGATGACGACTGAGCGGGGGAGTAGTTCGTCGGCTTGTACGACGACGCCGTAGCGAACGCCTTGCTGTTCATGGCCGCGGCCTTTGGGGGTTCGGAACCGGTAGATTTCACCCCGGCGCACGCAGTGACTCCATGAGTGAGGCGACGTTTAGCATTTCTTGGCGGTCGGTTTCGTCGGCTTCGAGTGATGCGGCTTCGGCCGCGAGGTCTTGGCCGCGTCGCAGGCGGGCTGCTGAGGACAAGAGTGAGGATCGGATTGCTTCGGATTGCGTGAGTCCGGAGGACTCCAGGGTCTGGAGTGCCCTTTGGGTTTCTTCGTCGAGACGGACGGATATCGCTTTTGCCATACCACAAGTATGACAAATTGTATTACAGGAAGCAACGACAAAAAGTCTGGCGCCCTTCACGTGCCG
>CALJDK010000003.1 GCA_938023735.1 uncultured Acidimicrobiales bacterium | reverse complement strand
CCAATGAGATGCACTGTTCCGTCAGATTCCACCCCGGCAGACCGGAGCGCATCGAGGCCATCGAGTAGCCCGCACACAACGCCGTCGTGCGCGGCACGGGCAATCATCTCGCGGGTGGTGGATGTCCGTAGTCCAACGATGGTGCCGGTTGCGTCGGGAAGGCTTGGCGTGCGTTCGCCATCAAAGTATGGCACCAAGATGGCCGGGTCGAACGCAATGCCCGCGGCGAGAGCCAGATCGCTCAACTCGCTTGCACCCACCCCGAGCCAACGTGCCACCGTGTCGGTGACCTTGGTGGCGTTGAGGGTGCAGACCAGCGGGAGGTAGGCGCCCGCGGCATCGGCAAAGCCAGCGACGAACCCTGACGGATCGGCGGTGGGGTTCGGGGCAACCGAGTACACGGTGCCCGACGTGCCGAGCGAGATCGCGATGTCGCCGGTGGTGAGGCCGAGGCCGAGCGCCCCGGCCATATTGTCGCCCGTGCCTGCTGCGACGATGACACCTGCGGGAAGGCCAAGGATCTCGGCCGCGCTATCGGTGAGCTCGCCGGCAGGAGAGGTGTGGTCGAGTACTTCGGGCAAACAACCCAGCCACTCGTCGGGGTTGGGGACTGCTTGGGCCAGGAGTTCAGGCCGATACGTTCCGGTTGTCGGGTCGAACCATCCGGTTCCCGAGGCGTCGCCTCGGTCGGTGGTGTGGCGCCCGGTGAGCCTCCAGGTGAGGTAGTCGTGGGGAAGCATGATCTTGTCGACCCGCGCAAGATCATTGGCGCGATGCTCGGCCATCCAGGCAAGTTTGGACACGGTGAAGCTGGGCACCGGTACGCTGCCGCACGACTCGGCCCATGTCTGTGCTCCGAGATTAGCCACCATGCGTTCGGCGTTCGCGCTGCCGCGGGTGTCGTTCCACAGTTGGGCATTTGTAACTGGTTCGCCGGCGTCGTCGAGTAGTACCAGCCCATGTTGTTGGCCAGCAACCGACACCGCCACCACGTCGTTGCGGTGCTCGCCGAGTTGTGCCGAGGCGCTGACCAGAGCATCCCACCAGCTCCGGGGGTCCTGTTCGCTTAGCGGTGGTGTGGTGGCTGGATGTCGGGCGGTTCCGGTGGCCACGACTCGACCCGATTCGAGATCGCGTGCCTCGATTTTCACCGATTGTGTAGACGAGTCGACGCCCAGAACGAGAGGCACTACTGCGCCCGCTCAACGTAACGGGCAACCAGGTTCTCGAGTTCCTCTTGCCGACCCGAGGCGCGGTTGGGCTCGGGAAGTTCTAGCGCTCGGTCGTGAAGATCGCGCAGCGAATACTCGCCGCCCATGACTTGTCGGCCCAGGTCGCCATCCCAGCCGGCGTAACGATCGGCCACCCGGTCGGAGAGTGCGCCGTCCTCGAGCATTGCCGAAGCGGCTAACAAAGAACGGGCCAGGGTGTCCATGCCCCCAATATGGCCGTGGAACAGATCGTCGCGGGCAATAGATTGCCGCCGAAGCTTCGCGTCGAACATCATGCCACCGGTGGTGAAGCCGCCGCCTTTGAGGATCTCGTAGATACCCAGGGTCATGTCTTCGACCGACACCGGGAATCGGTCGAGATCCCATCCGAGACGGTCGTCGCCAGCGTTGGCATCGATGCTTCCAAATATGCCGGCGTTCACCGCGGTGGCTACTTCGTGGGCGAAATCGTGGCCTGAGAGTGTGGCGTGGTTTACCTCAATGTTGGTTCGAACCTCGGCGGTGAGGTCGTACTCCTGGAGAAAGGCATGGCAGGCCGCTACGTCGAAGTCGTACTGATGCTTGGTGGGCTCGTGCGGCTTCGGTTCGAGAAGGATGGTTCCTTCGAAACCGATCTTGTGTTTGTGCTCGATGACCATCGTGAGAAAGCGAGCGAGCTGTTCCTTCTCGCGTTTCATGTCGGTGTTGAGAAGCGTTTCGTAGCCTTCGCGGCCGCCCCACAGCACGTAGTTGGCGCCGCCCAACCGGTTTGTAGCTTCGAGCGCCGCACAAACCTGTGCGGCGGCATAGGCAAAGATCTCCGGGTCGGGATTGGTGGCGGCACCTGCCTGGTACCGAGGGTTCGAGAAGGCGTTTGCGGTGCCCCACAGCAATTTCGTGCCCGTGCGTTCCATGTGTATCTCGGCCTCGTCGACCATTATCGACAGGTTGTCGACCGACTCGCCGAACGTGGCGCCCTCGGGAGCGATGTCGCGATCGTGAAACGACCAGAACGGCGCGCCGAGCTTCTCGAAGAACTCAAAGGCTGCGGCCATCTTCGTTTTGGCCGCCGCAATCGGGTCACCCGGGTCGGTGATCCAAGGGCGATCGAGGGTGCCAGCGCCGAACACATCGAAGCCGTCCCAAGAGAAGCTGTGCCAATAACAAACCCCGAAGCGGAGATGTTCGGCCATGGTCTTGTCGCCAACGACACGGTCGGCGTCGTACCAGCGGAAGGCGAGTGGGTTGTCCGAATCCGGCCCCTCGAAGGGGATCGGCACGGGGACGGTGGTGAAAAAGTCGCTCATCGCCGAGGTTTTATCACAGGGCAACACCGCTCCGATCCCAATCGAGCCGGCAAGGAGCGCGCAGAACCCACTGGTCTTCCTTCGAAACTACTCTCACTTAGAGTGGTCACTTGTGCTGTTTCTGTGAGTTGGCCGATACCCTGAACAGCCGTGAGTTGGAGTCTGGATCAGTTCTCGGCGTCTCTGGTTTCGGTGTCGGATGCAACCAATACCGTTTACTGCCGCGACCTTCGGGCGTTTGTAGCCTGGAGCGAAGAACTCGGTTTTGTCGACCCGGCACGTATCGACCGCCGAACGATTCGCCGCTACATGGCGTCGCTCGATCAGCGCGGCTATGCGAAGCGAACCATCGCTCGTAAAGCCTCGGCGATCCGGCGGTACTTCGATTGGGCTCGCAAGAATGAGCTTGTCGAAACGGACCCGACGGTTGGCCTAAGCGCCCCTAAAGGTCGGGCTCGGCTTCCCCGAATTCTTCCCGACAGCGAAGTCGAAGCGTTGCTTGATTCGCCGGCGGCCAAGGTGGCCGATGATCACCCGGCCCGGGTAGCACGCGACCTGGCAATGCTCGAACTTCTCTACGGCAGCGGCCTGCGTGTGAGTGAACTTTGCGACCTCACTCTGGGCCAACTCGAGCTTTCTGCTGGACGCATTCGGGTCTGGGGCAAGGGTCAGAAAGAACGGGTGTGTCCTATCTCTGAGCCCGCCGTCGATGCCGTCAAAACTTGGCTGGACTGCCGCGGCGGTCTGATCGAGGAGGCAGAGTCTGTCGACCTGCAAGCGGGCAAGCACGTGGGCCTGGATTCTGGCGAACCACTGTTCATCAACCTTCGGGGCAAGCGCATAACTCCACGCGATGTGCGGAGAGTTATCGACAGACGTGCCATGAGTCCAACGCACCCTCATGCCCTCCGTCATACCTATGCGACTCATCTTTTGGATGGCGGTGCCGATTTGCGTGCTGTGCAGGAGTTGCTCGGACACGCCGACCTCAGCACCACCCAGATCTACACCCACGTCAGTAAAGAACACTTGCAAAGAGTCCATCGGGCTACTCATCCAAGAGCCTGAAAAGCCGACAGAAGAGCACACGCCCTCACCCGCAACACCGCAGCACCGCTGCAAAGACCGCACAAGGAACACCGTGGCCGACGAACGCCCCGACGTGCAGCCCCTTTGGGATGCCTACAAAGTGAAGAACGAGCCCCAGGCTCGCGAACAGCTCATCGTGCACTACTCACCACTGGTGAAGTACGTGGCCGGTCGGGTTGCCGTTGGTCTTCCCCAGAACGTCGAACAATCCGACTTGGTGAGCTACGGCATGTTCGGGCTGATCGACGCCATCGAGAAGTTCGACTTGGAGCGCGGCTACAAGTTCGAGACCTATGCGATCTCGCGAATCAAGGGTGCAATTCTCGACGAACTCCGTTCGATCGACTGGGTTCCCCGGTCAGTGCGAGCCAAGGCTCGAAACCTCGAGAAGTCCTTCAGTCGCCTCGAAGCCAGACTTCATCGGGCACCGACCGAAGAGGAGCTTGCAGCCGACCTCCGGATCACGATCGATCAACTCCAGACCATCATGGGCCAGATCTCCTTTGTTGGAATCGTGGCACTCGACGAGATGCTCAGCTCTAGTGGCGACCGAGGCGAAACTCTCACGTTGGGCGACACGATTGCGGACGCCGACGATGGTCCCGTGGGCCAGTACGAAGTCGAAGAGATGCGCTCGTTGCTCGCCGAGTCGATCAACAAGATGAACGAACGCGAGAAGATGGTTCTCACGCTCTACTACTACGAGGGTCTTACCCTCGCTGATATCGGCGACGTCCTCGGTGTTACCGAGAGTCGGGTTTGTCAGATCCATACCAAGGCTGTGCTTCAGCTTCGGTCGAGAATGACTGCCACCGACCGCGAACCCGTTCGTTAGCCGCAGCCAAAGAAACCGGCTAGTCTCGCCAAAGCGTTCCGACTTTCCCCGTCGAAATCCCAGCTACTGAGGTCTAGGGCCAAGTAGCTCTGCCGGCATCAACGTGCCGGGTTTCCCGAAGGTCGTGACCCAATGGTCAAAGCACTTGTCATATTGGCTGCAGTTGCCGCGCTCGCCGTTCCGCATCTCCCACCGGTTGAGGCGCCGATCGCCGATAGGTTCCGACCTCCGAACTCCGAGTACGGGCCGGGAAATCGGGGGCTCGAGTACCGAACGGCGCCCGGGCAAATCGTTCGGGCATCCGCCGACGGTGTGGTTGCGTTCTCGGGAGCAATTGGGGCCGAACAGTACGTGAGCATTCAGCACGACCCCGAACTTCGGACCACCTACTCCTACTTGGCGACCCGCACGGTCGTTCGGGGCCAGCGGGTGCGTCAGGGTGATCAAGTTGGTACTGCCGGGTCACGGTTCCATTTCGGAGCCAGACGAAACGGCGTGTACATCGATCCCGAGTCACTGTTCGGCGTGGTCATCACCGAGATTCGACTCGTGGAGACCGGCTAAATCTCTAGCTGCTCGGCCTGAAGACCCCAATTTTGGTGATCTGCGAGCTCGGTGGGAAATTGTTAGTCAGGTCGTTATCAAAATTCCCCGATACCTCGACATGGACCAAGCCCTGTCATCCCCCGGTCGCCGCACCACAACGTTGTTCGCAACGATCGCTCTTTTCTTCACATTGGTGGTCCTTGCGGGCCTCCTTGTGTCCTACTTCTTTCACACGACGACGTTCGATGTGTACGCCCAGACCACCCCGACTGCTGCCGACCAGTTCGATCGCAACGAAGGTCGAGTGACCCTTGAGCTCTACGACGCGCCGGTCGGTGGCGTGGCTGCCATGGTGATCGAGGTCGCCCCCGACGACATTTCTTTCGAGGGCGAGATCCTCCGGGTGAAGGCCAGCGAGCGAACCCGCAAACTTCCGAAAGGAAGTCATCTCCAGCTTTGTCTCGATGGGTTCTCCGACGGCAACCAGGCGTGTGTGGGCTCGGCAACCGCACAGGATCGCGTCCTCGACAGCGTCTCGTGCAGTCGAGTTGGCTACCAACGCGACCGCTCGTGGCTGGGCTCGACTGCGCCGGCATACCTCGATGCTCGGTGTACCCAGGTGCATTCCTCCTTCGAGCTGGCGTTCACCGACGACACCATCGTCTCCCTTGATGGCGAGCAACTCGACCTTCTTGAGGGGGAGGTTCTCGATCTCACCGAGTTGGTGAATCAGCACATCCTCGAACACCCCGAGCATGACCACACCGGACACGTCGCCATCGATGGTGGAGAATTGAGCGCGCAAGGAGACGGACACGACGACGACCAGCGGCTGCAGTTGTCGGGCACGAGTCTGACGATTACCGGTGGTAACACGATCGACCTCGCCGGCTTGATTCCGGCTCAGTCCGATGACCAGATTGTGTCAGCCGAACTCATCGGTACCGATCTGCGGATCGTGCTTGAGAATGGTGGCACTGCTCTCGTCGACCTGTCGTCGCTCACCCAAGACACCGACGACCAAACGCTAACCCTCGATGGTGATGAGTTGGTGCTGAGCAACGGCGATGACGACGACTCGATTGTCGACCTCAGCGCCTACCTCGATAACACCGATTCGTTCAGCGCCGTTGCTTGCACAGCCGCTGGGCCACAGGTGCTGATGCTCGACGGTAACGACTGGAGTTGCGTCGACCCCACCGATATCGAAACCCTCACCACCATTGGTTTCGATGCTGTCAACCAGACGATTGACTTCGTTGACGAAGATGGCCAGGTTACGTCGATTCCCATCACCAGCCTCGAAACCACCACCGTGGTCAACAACACCCTTGCGGTTGGCAACATCATCGGTACCTATACCAACGAAGATGGCGTGTCGGTCGACCTGGTCGAAAGCGTCACGAGCTTGGTGGACAATGGCGACCAAACCTTTAGCTACACCAACGAGGCCGGCGCCACCACGACGATCGACATCGCCCAACTTGAGACCCTCACCACGCTGACCAACACGGTGGTCGGCAACCCCATTGGTACCTACACCGATGAAGACGGCAACCAATTTGTCGTGAACGAGACCATCACCACTCTGGTCGACAACGGCGACGGCACGCTCACCTTCGAGCACGAAGACGGAAGTTCTACCGACATCGATATCGCTGGTCTCGAAACCCTCAGCACGGTTTCAAATGTGCTGGCATCGGGCAACGTTATTGGCACCTACACCGACGAGGATGGCAACGCCATCGATCTACTCGAGACGGTGACCGAGTTGGTCGACAACGGCGATGGCACCTTTACCTTCACCCACGAAGGCGGCTTATCGACGACCCTCGATGTAGCCAATCTTGAGACGTTGACGTCGGTGACGAACGTGCTTGCGAATGGCCATCTGATTGGTACCTATGCCGATGAGGACGGGAACACGGTTGATCTTCTTGAAACGGTGACGGCGCTTTCGAGTAGCGGCCAGGATCTGGTGTTCACGGATGAGGCTGGTGTCGATACGACGATCAGCATCACCGATCTTGAGACGTTGACGTCGGTGACGAACGTGCTTGCGAATGGCCATCTGATTGGTACCTATGCCGATGAGGATGGGAACACGGTTGATCTTCTTGAGACGGTGACGGGCTTGGCCCAGAACGGCCAGGATCTGGTGT
>CALJDK010000002.1 GCA_938023735.1 uncultured Acidimicrobiales bacterium | reverse complement strand
ATGTCAAACCTAGGTAAGGTTCTTCGCGTTGCCTCGAATTAAGCAACATGCTCCGCTGCTTGTGCGGGCCCCCGTCAATTCCTTTGAGTTTTAGCCTTGCGGCCGTACTCCCCAGGCGGGGCACTTAATGCGTTAGCTACGGCGCGGATTCCGTTGACAGGAACCCACACCTAGTGCCCAACGTTTACGGCATGGACTACCAGGGTATCTAATCCTGTTTGATCCCCATGCTTTCGCTCCTCAGCGTCAATACCGGCCCAGAGTGCTGCCTTCGCCGTTGGTGTTCCTCATGATATCTGCGCATTTCACCGCTACACCATGAATTCCACACTCCTCTACCGGATTCTAGTCACAGCAGTATCGGATGGCGTCTCAGGGTTGAGCCCTGAGTTTTCACACCCGACTTACTGAACCGCCTACGAGCTCTTTACGCCCAATAAATCCGGACAACGCTTGGTCCCTACGTGTTACCGCGGCTGCTGGCACGTAGTTGGCCGGACCTTCTTCTACAGGTACCGTCAATTTCGTCCCTGTCGAAAGGGGTTTACAACCCTAGAGCTGTCATCCCCCACGCGGCGTCGCTGCGTCAGGCTTTCGCCCATTGCGCAAGATTCCCCACTGCTGCCTCCCGTAGGAGTCTGGGCCGTGTCTCAGTCCCAGTGTGGCTGATCGTCCTCTCAGACCAGCTACCCGTCGATGCCTTGGTGAGCCGTTACCTCACCAACTAGCTGATAGGCCGCGAGACCCTCCTAGAGCACCGGAGCATTTCTTCATAGAACCATGCGGTTCAGTGAAGGCATCAGGTATTAGCCAAAGTTTCCCTTGGTTGTCCCTGTCTCTAGGGCAGGTTTCTCACGTGTTACTCACCCGTTCGCCACTCACTCATGTGGACCGAAGTCCGAGTTCGTTCGACTTGCATGTGTTAGGCACGCCGCCAGCGTTCGTCCTGAGCCAGGATCAAACTCTCCGTCAAAATCTTCGAAAGCCAACTACTCAACGTTGCCGATGAGTCGTTGGCGATCTTGAAATCAGTTGGTCGCTTCCCACACTTCACAGTGTGAGTCGCAATCGAGTTTGCCTGAGCCAGAAGTTGTCTGACTTCATTATTGTTTGTTTTGGGATTGCCTACGACCCGTTGGAGGTCGCAGACACTCAAATTCATTTCTATGAGGGTCATTCGTAGTAAGAACTCTCTCTTACGACGAATGCCCGCACTGGCTTTCAATTCGTCCTCTATTCCATTTTCAAGGAGCAGGTGAAACAGCTTGGCTGTTTCGTGCACTCTCTCCGATGCGAACATTGGATGTTTGTGCAGCTCTTCGCCGTTCGTTCTGCAGAGCAGTTCGTTGGGCGAGTCGTCAATGTATCAGCATTACACCCGCGGTCAAGCACCGGAGGCGAGAAAAAGACGGAAGTCACAGGATACCTGCCCACTTTCTTGTGGGCAAGGCCTTTCTGAGCTTCCTTCTCGTTTCTCTATTTGCTTACTTGTTGAGGTTAGCAAGGCGGTGCGCGTTCGCCTCAGCGTCGCCCCATGCCGGCGAGAAACGCCTGCTCACCCGGCGTGCCGAAGGTTGACCGAATGCCCTGGGCGCACAGGTCGGACTGACGAACCACGTCGGTGTTGGACTTGCACCACTGGTAGCGACGACCATCGCCGAAAACCTGCCCGATGACGCCGGCCCGGTTGCCTGCAGCGACATCGGCCGCAATCGCGGAACCGTCGACGGGATTGCCCGGGTGATGCAAACACCCTCTCCATGGAGGGGCCAGGAGGTAGTAACGCGACTCGGCAAGCACCACAGGCTTGGTCGATTGCTCGACGGTTCGGGCGAGTTTGGCTCCCATCGTGGCGGCGTCTTGGCAGTGCCCCGTCTGGACGGCCTGAACATCGAGCCAAGGTTCGGTGTTGAAGGTGAGGTAGTTCTCGACCCCAGCGCCGGTGTGGAATGCGATGGCCTGGGCAGCGCCGGCACCACGGAGGCCCGAAGCCAAAGCGCGCGACGTGTCGAGCAACCTCGAGCCGCCACATTCCGCCGCGGCGATATCGCCACCGAGCACCCAGTAGTGGAGCGAATCAAAACCGCCGAAGTCGTTGGCGACTGCGCCAGCAAACGCCGCACCGTTTTGCGGCGTGATGACCTGGTTCTTGCAGGTGTTGGCTCGGGCCCAAGCCACAACCATCCCCACCTTCAGGTTTCGATTGTCGGCCTCCTGCATGATCCACGCGACGCGATCGCGGTACGCCGGAGTGAGGGTCAACTGGCCGTTGGCCTGCACGGCTATCTGGTCGCCGAGTTCAGGAGGTGTTGCCTGGTAGGCCGCGCCAAAGGGCAACAGGCTAAACCAGGTGCCGTCGAAACCGGCGGCGGAGAGGTGGTCGAGGTAGGCCACGATCTCGGCCGGCGAGGCTCGGTGGGGTAACTCCCATGCGGTATCGAACGCCCGCGCACTCCCCCGCTGCTTTTGCTCGGCCGGCCGCGCCGGCTGGTCTCGTTGCTCGGGTTGCACGGGCGGCACAGGCTGCACAGGGCTTGGCTGACCCTCGCCACCTCCGGGCGAGTTCGCACCCGGCGGTGGGGATGTCGCCGGGGGTGCCGCAGGGGCTGGAACCGCATCGGCGCATCGATCGGGGCTGGCCGGCGACGAGCAAAGCGCGGCCAAATCGGCTGCGCTTGCCGACATGAAGGGATTCCACGGCCCAAAGCCTGGCTCGAGTCGCCGCAGTGCCAGACCCGTTCGTTCGCCGAGCAGGCCCTGGGCACAGCGGGCCCCCGGCACGTTCGAGCAGCCGCTTACCCAGTGGTTGAGAATGTCTCGGTTCCATGCGCCCCACCACGAACCGTGCAAGGTGGTCCCGCCGGGCCGACCAGCGTCGCTCGAGAGTCGCCAGGAAGGGGTCGAGGCGCCCGCACCGATATCGAAAAACGCGTTGTACTCGATGGAGGGCAGCACGTGCGGGTGGCTCGCCGGGCATGCGGTGGAGAAAAACCCGTCGACCGGCATGGCCATATGCGATTGATCGGGCGACGAAAGGTTTTGACCGTCCCAGCAGAAGGGGAAACGAACCTGCATCTTTATCGACGCCTCGCCGCCGCCGAGGCCTCCATCGCATGCGGGAATCGTAGGCTGGTCGCGACTGCTGAGTTGATCGTCGCCTCGGACACCGGTGTCGCAGGAAAACGAAATCTCACGCGCAGCACTGGCGCTGTCCTGGAAGTCGGCAGCATGGGGATTACCCGAGGCGATTCGAAGGCCTTCGGGGAACGGTTCGACGACTGCGCCGTTCCGACCAACACCTGCATGAGTGTTGTAGTGCGCGACGAAGTACGAGGGAATTAGCGCCCGGTCGTTGGCATCGAACACCGCAGGAAGTACATACGCGCTGCGATCGAGGGCTCCACCACTACAGGTGGATGCGCCGTGATCGATAAGCGACCAATACTCCGACTCGGCGTCGGTCTGGGTGTTTCCAAAGAACATTTGAAGCGGGGCTGCACCCGGTTGCCCGGGATACCGAACCGGATCGTTGTAGCCAAAGTGGCTAAAGCTGCACTCGACCCGGAAGAAGGAATCGCCGGGTTGACCGATCCCGGTTATTGGCCAATGCGCACCGGGATCGCCGAGGTGCTCGTCCCACGACAGCGCAGCCGATGGCGTTTGTGCGTCGACGCTACCGAATTGGGCTGGCAGACGAAGCGGGCGCCCCTGGCCGTCTGCACCTGCCGGGTCATGCGGCGAAACCGCCAGTGCCGAGAGGCCGATCGCCACAAGGGCGAACGCAAGGATCAGAATTCCCGTTCGTTGAGAGCGCGAAACAAGCGTGGGTTTACCTGGACTCGATCTGAACACAGGGGGAATCGCAAGCCATCTGTTCATGCAACAGAACTAACATCTGCCACTTTCATTACCCAAAATGTGCTCACAATCCCTTTTGAGATATTTGCGTCAATCGGACAGGGGTTCGCCGCTTGGACCCACTTCAGAGTGGCTACTCAACGATAAGCAGGTGCCGGTTCTTCTTGCCCTTTTGCAGCAGAAGGAAACGGTCGCCCACCAACTGATCAGCGGCGATTGCGGCCGTCGGGGTCTTTACGCGGTTGATAGCGAAACCGTTCTGCTTGAGTGTTTTGCGGGCGTCGCCGTTACTCGAGGCCAGACCTGACTCCACGGCAAAACCAATGAGCGCATCATCGCCAAAGTCGGCGCGAGCTACAACCGTTTCGGGCACGACACCACGCAACGCCTCAAACATCTCCGGGGTCAGGTCGCTCGAGCCGAACAGGGCCTCGCCGGCCAGAGCGGCACGCTCGGACTCCTCAGACCCGTGCACCATTGCCACCACCTCGTCGGCAAGACGGCGCTGCGCCACCCGCTCGGCCGGATTCGTCTCATGCTCGGCCAACACCGCAACGATCTCATCCACCGGCACCAGTGTGAGCTGCAAGAGCAGTTTTTCGACATCGGCATCGCCCGAGTTCAGAAGGTACTGGTGCATCTCGTAGGGAAGCGTCTTCTCGGGATCGAGCCACACCGCTCCCCCGACGCTCTTGCCGAACTTCGACCCATCAGCCTGTGTGAGCAACGGGCAGGTCAATGCATGAGCCGACACGCCTTCGACCCGGCGAATGAGGTCGGTGCCGGCGGTGATGTTGCCCCATTGGTCGCTTCCGCCCACTTGAAGGAGGCATCCCTCGGATCGAAACAGCTGGAGGTAGTCGTGAGCCTGAAGCAGCATGTAGCTGAACTCGGTGAAGGAAATGCCATGCTCGCTTTCCACCCGCGCCTTAATGGATTCCTTCGCCAACATGGTGTTGATGGTGACGTGCTTGCCGACATCGCGCAGGAACTCGAGCACACCGACACCCTGGGTCCAGTCGCGGTTGTCGACCAGGATTGCGGCCACCGTCTCCCCGCGAGAGCCAACCGAACCCTCAAAGTCGAGGAACGATTGCAGTTGCCCCTTCACGGCCGCAAGGTTCGCGTCGAGGGTGTCGGAATCGAGCAGGTTTCGTTCCTCGCTGCGCCCGCCCGGATCGCCGATCATGCCCGTCGCGCCACCAGCCAGCGCGATGGGGCGGTGGCCAAACAGTTGAAACCGGCGCAGAAGAAGAAGTGGAAACAGATTGCCGAGGTGAAGACTGTCGGCGGTGGGATCGAACCCGCAATAGACCGACACGGGCCCCGAATCGAGCAGTACGGCCAGTTCGGCCTGATCGGTTGTGTTATGGATCAAACCTCGGGCAGATAGATCCGCCAAAATTGCCGAGCCCTTCGTGGTCACGGTGTTCCTCTCGCTGACTGCCTCGTCTTTCGAGGCCAACCGGTGAACAGCGTATTGGCTTGGAACAGAAACGGCTTGCCGATTGCGCAGGTCTCAGAGCACCACCGGAAGAAATCGGCCTGCCGTGGAGACCGCGCCGCGGCCTTCTAGGCTTGACGCCGTTAACGACTCTTACTGATCCAAGATTACTGAACCAAGATACTGAACCGACGCCGTGTGCCGATCGTCGTAATGATGGCCGAACCCGCGCTTATTCGTTCTCGCGGTTCTCCCAACCGGCAAAACCTCCCCTAGCCCCGTTTGTGACTCTCATGCATTTCCATAGGACCATGGACACTGTGACTCGTCCCGCCAACCCTGCCAGCCGAACCAGGCCACGAGGACTTCGCACCGTGTGCACCACGCTTGCGCTGCTGATGCTTGCCGTAGGTTGCTCGTGGGAAACCAAGTCACTAGTGCCGCCGATCCCGACGCTCAGCGAACCGTCGAGCATCTACGCCGGAAACGGCGCCCTCCTCCTCACGCTCCCCGTGGCCGAACAGCGCGAGGTCCTCCAGACCATCGAGGCGATCCCCGAGTACGTCACCAACGCGGTCGTGGCCATCGAGGACGAGCGCTACTACAAACACAACGGCTGGGACGCCAAGGGCATCATCCGCGCCGCTCGAACCAACGTGGCCGCCGGCGGCGTTTCCCAGGGTGGCTCCACCATCACCCAGCAGTACGTCGAAAATACGTTCTGGTCCGAGATGGAGAACTGCAAGACCGAAGATGGCGAAAAAGACAGCGGCGGCGCCAAGTGCAAGATCGAAGAGATCAACATGGCTCGCCTCCTCGAGGAGAGCTTCTCGAAAGACTTCATCCTTCTCGGCTACCTCAACACCATCTTCTTTGGCGCCAACGCCTTTGGTATTCAGTCCGCCGCCAGCACCTACTTCGATAAAGACATCGCCGATGTCACTTTGGCCGAAGGCGCCCTGCTTGCCGGCCTCATCCAGAGCCCGAGTGCGCTCAACCCGTTCAACAACCCCGAACGGTCGCTCAAGCGCCGCAAGCTCGTTCTCGAACGCATGTTGGCCAACGACTACATCACCGAAGATGAGTTCGAAGAGGCCTTCAGCGAACCACTCATTCTCAACAAACAGCGGGTGCAGCTCGGCGATGTCGAGTACAAAGCACCCCACTTTGTCGAAGAGGTCAAAACCTGGTTCCTCGAAGCTGACGATCCGCAAATCACCGCTCGCTATCCAACGCAGGCCGACCGGTTACGGGCGCTCGAAAGCGACAAGCTTCGCATCGAAACCACCGTCGATCTGCAGATGCAGGCGATGGCCGAGGAAACGGTTGAAGCCATCCTGCCTCGTCGCGGCACCCAGCCCGATAACCCCAGCGCGGCTGCCGTCATCATGGATCCTGCCAATGGCGAAGTCGTGGCCATGGTCGGCGGTTCGGACTTCTTCGACGAGGAAAGCGAATTCGCCCAGGTCAACCTGGCAAACGGCAAGGGTCGTCAAGCTGGCTCGTCGATGAAACCCATCGCCCTCGCTGCCGCCATCGACCGGGCCGGAATTGCGGCCACCTCGGTCTACAACGCTCCGAGCACCATCACGATTACCACCGACAGCGGTCCATGGAAGGTAAAGGGCGGAGCGCGAGGCGGCCGGGCCAGCCTCATCTCGGCCACCCAGTGGTCGACCAATACCGTCTATGCCCAGCTTGTCACCCAGATCGGCGCCCAACTGTTCGTTGACGTGGCTCACGATCTTGGCATCCAAAGCGACATCGCTGCGGTTCCGGCCGCCGCACTGGGAACCGAGGACGTCACCGTTCTCGAACTCACCAATGTGTACGCAACGCTTGCGAATCAGGGCGTCAAGAACGACCCGGTGTTTGTCCGTCGAATCCTCGACAAGGAGGGTCAGGTCCTTTATCAACATCGCCCCGAACCAACCTTGGCGATTCAACCGTCCACCGCTAACCAGATCTCTTGGATCATGCAGAAGGTCGTCGACAGCGGCACCGGCACCGACGCTCAGATCGGCCGCCCGGCCGCCGGCAAGACGGGAACCGCGCAGAACTTCGCCGACGCCACCTTCGCTGGCTACACCCCGCAGTATGCCGCTGCCGTGTGGGTTGGCTACCCAGAGGGTCAGATTCCGATGGTTCCCCCGCTCACCTCCGAGCGAGTGTTTGGTGGAACGTTCCCGGCACGGATCTGGAAGGAGCTCATGGCGCAAGCGCACGAAGGGCTTGAAGTTGTCGACTTCCCAACGCCTCCGGCCAGCTCCACCACCCGCCCGCCAAGCACACCGCTCAGCGCTGCGCCCCAGGCGGCGGTACCCGATGTGCTCGGTCGCAAGAAGAGCCCGGCACGCAACGTTCTTGAAGATGCGGGCTTCAACGTCGTCGTGGTTGAGGAAGCCCATGACGGGCAGCCCAACCGAGTTCTGAACCAATCGCCCGCCGGCAACAGTCAGGCTCCGATCGGCAGTACCGTGACGATTGTTGTGTCGGTTGACCCGGCAAGTGTGTTGTCGGATATTCCCGATGTCGTCGGGCTCAAGCTTGCCGACGCTCAGAGCCGATTATCGGCGGCCGGATTCATCGTCGCCGTTACCGCCGTGTCGGAAAACGCCGATGGAAGCGTCAAAGGCGGGCGCGGAAAGGTCGTGTGGAAACAACGTCCACGCGGCGGTCAGGCCAACCCAGGGGCCACCGTAAAAATCTGGGTGAATCCGGCTCGAAATTGACCGCCGTCGACCTCTCACATCTGAGCGCGCCCTCCGAGAAGCGCCTAGCGCTTCGCGTTACTAAGGATGCGCTTCGCCACGTAAAGGCCGGGCACCCGTGGATCTACGGCGACTCGATCACCAAGGGCGCCCCGGAAAGCGAGCACGAAGCGGCGTCAGGCGATCTGGCTGTGATCTTCGACGATGATCGAAAGTTTCGGGCCATTGGCCTCTGGGACCCCGACTCCCCTATCCGGGTGAAGGTGCTCCACCAGGGCAAACCCCGAAACATCGACCGCACATTCTTCGCCGAACGGGTCGCCGCAGCGCTCGACCACCGACTGCCTCTCATTGGCGACGACAGCACCACTGGCCATCGCCTCATCAACGGCGAGAACGACCTGCTACCCGGGTTCATCGTCGACCGGTATAACGCCACGCTGGTCATCAAGCTCTACTCCACCGCCTGGTTCGCGCATCTCCAAACGATGCTCGACGTGTTGCTCGGTATCGACCTCTTTGCGGTGGACCGGGTGGTGCTGCGGCTCAGCCGGAACGTGGCCGACCACCACACCTACGGTCTTCGAGACGGACAAACCCTGGTCGGCGAGGCCCCCGACGACGATGTGGTTTTTGCGGAGAACGGTCTGCTCTTCGGGGCCGACGTGATCCGCGGACAAAAGACCGGCCACTTCTTCGATCAGCGCGATAACCGGCTTGCGGTGCAGCACGAAGCGACCGGCGATGTCCTCGATGTCTTTTCGAGTACCGGCGGTTTCTCGGTGTACGCAGCCGCTGGGGGCGCCAACTCAGTGATGAGCGTTGACAACAATCAACCGTCCCTCGACGCCGCTCGTCGCAACATCGAGCGCAATGGTCTTGACGAGCTCACCAAGTACAGCAGTATCTGCGATGATGCGTTCGAAGTCATGGCCGATTTCGCCCGTGACGGCCGCCGGTTCGACGTGGTGGTTATCGACCCGCCGTCGTTTGCGCAGAAGCAGGCCGATATCGATTCGGCGCTGCACGCCTATCGTCGACTCACCCAACGCGGGCTCGCGTTGGTGACCGATGGCGGGCTCTTTGTGCAGGCCTCGTGCTCGAGTCGGATAAGCAACGACGAGTTTTTCGGGGCCATCCACGACACGGCTCATCAGGCCCGGGTTTCTCTGGTTCAGCAGCGGCGAACCGGCCATGCGCTCGATCATCCGATCGGATTTGCCCACGGTGGGTATCTCAAAGCGTTGTTCGCTCGGGTACAACGGTGAGCGATATGACCTCCCCCAGTAACGACATCGAGCACAGCGCTGACGAACACGAGCGCCAAACCAGCAAGGCTGGTCGCATTGCCGTGGCGGCGCTGGTGCTGTCGATCCTCGCGTTCTGGGCGTGGGCCCTTGGTCCCTACGGTCCGCGTGGCAACCCTGACGACCTCGACGACGTCACCTACGGGCCCGCTGCGGCAAGTATCTGCTCGGCGGCGCTGGCCGAACTGGAAGAGCTCGAGCCGGCCGCAGCAGCAGATGACCCAGTCGACCGGGCAGACACGTTGGTCGAAGCAAATACGATTCTCCGGGGAATGGTGGCCGAACTCAACACTCTGGTCGACCCAGCCGGCACCGAACACGACGCCCTGATTCTCGAGAAGTGGCTGTCAGACTGGGAGATCTTCCTCGGCGACCGCGACGACCACGTCGACCGACTCCGCACCGAGGGTGACGTTGCCTTCCAGGTAAGCCGAGTCGAGCGAAACTCGGTTTCCGGGCGAATCGAGTGGTTCGCCCGAGTCAACCAGATGATCGAGTGCGGCCCACCGCTCGACCTGTAACCACGCCTCGTTAGGTCTCGTTACGAAAGCAGTTGTGCTGCTGCCGCCAAGCCGGTTTGGGCCATTCTGCGGGTGCCGTCGTCGACGTCGATATCCACAAGCTCTTCTGCAGTGACCCACTGTGCGCCCTGGGACTCGTGATTGGTGGCGAGTGTGGCGTCGGCCGGCGCAACCACGAGGAACCGCAGGTCGTGGTGGTTATGGGCGTCCTCTTTCGGCGGATCGACACGATGAATATCGAGGTCGATGGGTGGCACCACTACACGGAGCCCTTCGATGCCCGTTTCCTCGTGCGCTTCTCGCAGCGCCACGCCGGCAAGGTTGGCGTCACCATCGGCGTGACCGCCGGGCTGCAACCACATCTGGAGCTTGGTGTGAAAGAGCAGGAGGGTTCGAGTACCGGTGCTGTCGACCACAAAGGCCGAACCCGTGAGATGCCCGGGCCGACACGTTCGCACCAGAGCATCGTCATGGTCGGCAAGTAGGGCCAGGGTCTCGGATTCGGCATCGACCTTGCCATCGACTGCGGTGCCAACTTGGCCGCGGGCGAGGGCAAGGTCGTCGCTCTCGTTCAACTCGTCGGCCTCGGCGAAGCGGTAGTGGGGTTTCATGCTGTTACCGAAGCCGGAGCGGCGGCAGCCAATGCGGACTTGAACCGGGTGAGTTGCTCAGCCACGGCGACCGGGCCAGTGCCTCCTGGGGTGGTGCGGTTACGCACTGGAACCCCGGGTTCGAGCAATGCCGCGGCCTCGGCGCCGAGTTCGGGGTGCGAGACAACAAGGTCGTGCAGCGAACCCTGACCGGCGAGCGCATCTCGAACCAACCCGCCGACAACCGCATGGCTATCGCGAAACGGCATACCCCGGGCCACAAGAAACTCAGCCAAGTCAATCGCGGCCGCATACGGAGAATCCGCCGATGCTTCCATGATGTCGTGGTTGAACACCGTGGTGTCGAGCATGCCATCGAGCGCCAAGAGCGTGAGCCGCATAGTGTCGATCGAGTCAAAGAGCGGCTCTTTGTCTTCCTGAAGATCCTTGTTGTACGCCAACGGAAGATTCTTCATGGTGGCGAGAAGGCCGGTGAGATTGCCGATGAGTCGGCCCGCCTTGCCTCGAGCCAACTCGGCCACATCGGGGTTCTTCTTCTGCGGCAGCATGGACGAACCGGTAGAGAACGCGTCGTCGAGGGTGATGAACCCGAACTCGCCACTGGCCCACACCACAAACTCTTCGCCGATCCGCGACAGATGAACGCCTAGTAACGACAGAACAAACAACGTCTCGGCAACAAAGTCACGGTCGCTCACCGCGTCGAGACTGTTCTCGAATCGGGCCGAGAATCCGAGTTGTTCGGCCACCATGTTTGGGTCGAGCGGAAGCGACGAACCAGCCAAAGCGCCTGCGCCGAGCGGTGACACATCGACCCGTTTGCGAGCATCGGCCAACCGGTCGAGATCGCGCAGAAGCGCCCAACCGTGAGCCAGAAGATGATGCGCAAGCAGCACCGGCTGAGCCTGCTGCAGGTGGGTGTAACCCGGTAGATAGCGCTCGTCGGCTTCATCGGCGCGTCGAGCAAGCGTCGATGCCAGCCGGTGCACCAACTCGGCGACCTCGTCGAGAGCCGTCAGGGTCCAAAGCCGCACATCGGTAGCCACCTGATCGTTGCGACTGCGACCGGTATGGAGCTTTGCACCCGCCGGGCCAGCAAGTTCGGTGACCCGACGCTCTACAGCGGTGTGAATGTCCTCGTCGCTGGGAGCGAACGCAAACGTGCCACCCGCAATCTCATCCTCGACCGTATCGAGCGCCGCCAAGATCGTTGCGACCTCATCGGCGGTGAGTAGATCGACCGAGCCGAGTCCGCGCACGTGGGCCCGCGACCCAGCGATGTCCTCGCGGAACATGCGTTGGTCGAACGGCAGACTGTCGTTGAGTTGTTGGAGTGCCTCGGATGGCCCGCCAGCAAAGCGGCCATGCCACAGCGTGCTCATGTCGACTCGATGCCGTGCTTTGCCGCAACCGTTCGCAGCCGCAATGCGTTGAGCCGAATGAACCCCTCGGCGTCAGCCTGGTCATAGGCGCCGCCGTCGTCTTCGAACGTCACGATGTTCTCGTCGTACAGCGAGTCGTCGCTCTTGCGCCCGACCACGGTGATGTTGCCCTTGTACAGCTTGAGCCGCACAACACCATTGACGCGCTCCTGCGACTTGTCGACCAACGTCTGGATCATCGTGCGCTCGGGGCTGAACCAGAAGCCGTTGTACACGAGGCTGGCGTATTTTGGCATGAGTTCGTCTTTGAGGTGCATCGATTCGCGATCGAGCGTGATCGACTCGATGGCCCGGTGGCCACGCTGCAGAATGGTTCCGCCAGGGGTTTCGTAGCAGCCGCGGCTCTTCATGCCGACAAAGCGGTTCTCGACCAGGTCGAGGCGGCCAATGCCGTTTTCGCCCGCAAGCTGGTTGAGCTTGGTGAGCACTTGGCCCGGAGTCATGGCCTGTTCGTCGATGGCCACCACATCGCCACGTGAATACGTGAGCTCGATATAGGTGGGAAAATCCGGAGCGTCCTCGGGTGCCGTACTCATACGCCACATGTCTTTGCTTGGCTCGAACCACGGGTCCTCAAGCTCGCCGCCCTCAAAGGAGATATGGAGGAGGTTGGCATCCATCGAATACGGCGACTTCTGGCCTCGCTTGCCCTCGATGGGAATGCCGCGCTCGTCGGCGTAGTCGAGCAGGGTCTCGCGGGATGTGAGATCCCATTCGCGCCATGGTGCGATGACTTTGATGTCCGGCGCCAGCGCATACGCGCCGAGTTCAAACCGAACCTGGTCGTTGCCTTTACCGGTGGCCCCGTGACTTACCGCATCGGCGCCGGTTTCGCGTGCGATCTCGACCAGACGCTTCGCGATAAGCGGCCGGGCAATCGACGTACCGAGCAGGTACTCGCCCTCGTACAGCGCATTTGCTCGGAACATCGGGAACACGAAGTCCCGCACAAACTCTTCCTGGAGGTCTTCGATGTAGATCTCCGAAACGCCCAACGACTCGGCCTTTGCGCGCGCCGGCTCGACCTCTTCGCCCTGGCCGATGTCGGCGGTGAAGGTCACCACTTCACATTCGTAGGTTTCGCGAAGCCAGGTGAGAATTACCGAGGTGTCGAGGCCGCCGCTGTAGGCCAGAACGACCTTGTCGACGTTCTCTTTGTTCGGGGTGCCGCTCATAGAAATTGCTGATCCTTACGGGATGTCGTGTGTTTGGTCGGATGCTGCAGATCGGACTCTACAGATCGGAAAGGTCACCAAGCTCGTCGGCCAAGGCGCCGCCGCCATCAGCGTTCGCTGCCACGACCATGATGGTGTCGTCGCCGGCGACCGTTCCGAGGATGTCGGCGTGGCCCGAGCGGTCGATGGCCGAGGCGACAACGTGCGCTGAGCCCGGGGGCGTTCGGAGTACAACGATGTTGCCGGACACGCCGATCTCTACCACCCACTCCCCCAGGACGCGCCGCAAATGGTCTGACGGAGCGATCTGGTCGGCGGGAAGTTCGGGTATCGCATACACCGTTTCGCCGCCAGGAACGCGCACCTTGATGGCGCCAAGATCTTCAAGATCGCGCGAAACCGTGGCCTGGGTGGCTTTGACGCCCGCGCTGGCCAGCAGATCGACCAGTTGCCCCTGGCTCGTAATGGCGTTCTCGGCCAGCAGAGTGGCTATCCGATGCTGGCGGGCTGCTTTCTGCACTAGCTTTCCTCCGCGTTGACAGAAGCGTTCACAGAGAGCAGCCAAGCGATAAGCCCTCGAGCCGCATGCATGCGATTCTCGGCCTGAAGCCACACGTGGCTCGACGGGCCGTCGACAACCTCATCGGTCACTTCTTCGCCCCGATGGGCGGGAAGACAGTGAAGGAACGCCACGTCGGGCGATGCGTTGGCCATCAGGTCGGCAGTGATGCCGAAACCCTCGAAGTCACGAAGGCGCTGTTGCGTTTCGGCCTCCTGCCCCATTGATGTCCAGACATCGGCATACACAACATCGGCGCCGTCGACGGCCTCCTCGGGGTTTCCGGTCTCAAACAGGTCGACGCCCGAGGCGAGTACCCGGTCGCGATCGACATCGGAGAATTGGTAGCCGCCGGGGCTGCCAACCCGCATCTTCATACCGGCCATCCCGGCAGCGATGGCGAGTGATCGGGTGACGTTGTTGGCATCGCCCACATACGCGATTGTGCGCCCTTCTAAGGAGCCGAAGATTGCTTTGATCGTGAGGAGGTCGGCGAGCGCCTGAAGCGGATGTGCTTCGTCGGACAACATGTTGACGATGGGCACAATATCGACCGCTGCCATCCGTTCGACCGTGTTGTGGGCGAACACCCGAGCGCCGATAGCGCGGTGATAGCAGGCCAGCGTTCGCGTGACGTCTTCAACCGATTCGCGGGTGTCCATTCCCACCTCGGAACCTTGGATGTACAGCGGATGACCTCCGAGCTGCACCACGGCCATCTCCATCGAGTTGCGGGTCCGAGCCGACGGCTTCTCGAACACCAAGCCCATCCCTTTTCCTTCGAGGACCCGGGGGGCGTTGTCGGACTCTGCCATGGCCAGCACGGCAGCGAGCTCATCGGCGCTGAGATCGTCGATTTCGAGAAGGTGTCTCATGACGATTTGTCCTCGTCGGCGTCGTGCAGTTCTTGCAGTTGCGCCCCGAGAATGGCAAGGCCTTCGTCGAGATGCGCAGGCGAAAGGGTGAGCGGCGGAGCCAACCGGATCGCCGTGTCGTTGAGCGCGTTCACGATGAGACCAGCGTCAAAGCAGGCTCGGCCGACATCCTTAGCTCCCGTGCGGTCCAGCTCGATAGCGACCAGCATTCCGAGACCTCGCACCGAGGTAACGCACGGAAGGGCGGCCAGCTTGGCCCGAAGCTCAGCGCCGGTAGCCGTGGCTACGGCCGGTAAGTCGGATTCGACCATGACACCCAGCGTGGCTCGAGCGGCTGCGGTGGCTACTGGCTGGCCGGCAAAGGTACTGCCGTGATCGCCTGGTTGGAAGGCTGCCGCCACATCGCGTCGAGCCCATACGGCGCCCACCGGCATGCCGTTACCCAGTGCCTTCGCGAGCGTGACGATGTCGGGCTCGATACCGAAGTGCTGAAAACCGAACCACTGGCCCGTGCGTCCCAACCCGGTCTGGATCTCGTCGAGGATCAAGGTGATGCCATGATCGTCGCAGAGCTTGCGAATGCCCTGGAAGAACTCGACCGATGCCGGGTTCACTCCGCCCTCGCCCTGAAGCGGCTCGAGCAGGATGGTGCCGACTTCGGGTGTAATCGCTGCCTCGAACTCGGCGAGGTCATTCCATGCCGCGTGGATAAAGCCCTCGGGCAGCGGCTGGAACGGCTCGTGCTTCTCGGGTTGACCCGTTGCTGCCAAAGTGGCCAACGTACGGCCATGGAAGCTCCTGAACGCGCTGAGCACCTTGTGTCGACCGCGGCCCTGATACTTGCGCGCCAGCTTGATCGCCGCCTCGTTGGCCTCGGCCCCGCTGTTTTGGAAGATGACTTGGCCAGACGGACCTCCGATGAGCCGATCGATCTCGAGCGCAACCGGCGCCTGGTGTTCGGTGGCGTACAGGTTTGAGGTGTGCGAGAGCTTCATCGCCTGGTCGGCCACCGCCTTGCTGACCACCGGATGCGAGTGACCAAGCGAGACCACGGCGAGGCCGGTAAGGAAGTCGAGATAGCGCTTCCCATCGGCATCCCATAGTTCGGTGCCCTCGCCGCGAACAAAGAGGGCCGGTGGCGGACCGTAGTTGGACATGAGTGGACAGTGGTCGAGCGCTGCATCGACGTTGCCGCTGCGATCCATCGCGTCTGAGTGATCGGTCATGAAAGTTCCTCGTTGAGAATCATCGTGCCGATTCCAGCATCGGTAAACAGTTCGAGCAGAAGCACGTGGGGCACCCGACCGTCGAGCATGTGGGCGCTGTTTGCGCCGCTCTCGACCGCGTCGATGCAGGCCTGCACCTTGGGGATCATTCCGCCAGCGACCGTGCCATCGGCGATGAGCGCCTTCAGTTGGCCCACGGTGGAGCGGGCAACGATGCTCTCCGGGTCATCTACGTCGAGCATGAGACCAGCGATATCGGTGAGATAGATCACCTTTTCGGCCCCCAAAGCTCCGGCAAGCGCCCCGGCAACCGTGTCGGCGTTGATGTTGTAGGCCTGTCCGTGCTCGTCAGAGCCAATGGTCGACACCACCGGAATCATGTCTTCGGCGAGTAGGCGTTCGATGATGTTGGGCCGCACCTCGACCACATCGCCGACGAAACCAAGCTCCTCGTTTCGCGGCGCCGCCCGAATGAGGCCGCCGTCCTCGCCAGAGAGCCCTACCGCATACGCCCCGTGAACGTTGATGGCGCCCACGATGTCGCGACCGACCTTTCCCACCAGCACCATGCGTGCCACGTCGAGCGTTTCGGCATCGGTGACCCGAAGGCCGTCGCGGAACTCGCTCTCTTTCCCTAGGCGCGAAAGAAGTTCGCCGATCTGCGGCCCGCCGCCGTGCACGACGATGGGTTTGAGCCCAACCGATCGGAGCAGCACCACATCTTCGGCAAAGGTGGTCGACAAATGGGGATCGATCATGGCGTTTCCGCCAAACTTGATAACGACCACTGCGCCACGGAAGCGCTGGATATACGGCAGCGCCTCGATAAGCGCCTCGGTGCGCCGGGAGGGTTCAAATCCCCGGCCGGCGAGCTCTGCTGCTGTGGTGTTGCTCATGGGTACATGCCGCTCTGTTGAAGGCCGGTGGTTTCCCCGAGACCAAGCGCAAGGTTTGCGCACTGCACCGCCTGACCGCTTGCACCTTTCGTGAGGTTGTCGAGGGCAGAGATGATGACCAGCCACCCGGTTCTAGGGTCGACCCGAGCGGTGAGATGTGCGGTATTGGAGCCGAGGGTGGCCTTGGTGCCTGGCACCCGGTCGCTGACCACCACAAACGGTTCGCCGGAATACGCATCGTGCAGAATTTCGAGCGCCGAATCGGTGGTGAGGTCACCGGCAGGCCTGGCGTAACAGGTGGCCAAAATACCGCGGTTCATCGGCACCAAATGTGGCGTGAAGATCAGCTGAGCATCGACGTTCGCATGGCGGCTGATCGCCATCTCGATCTCGGGTGTGTGTCGGTGGTTGAGCAGCCCATAGGCCGTGTAGTTCTCATCGACCGTGCAGAACGTGGTGTTGTCTTTGGGCGGCCGCCCAGCGCCGGACACGCCCGATGCTGCATCGACAACGATGCCGGTTGATTCGATGGCACCGGCCTTGAGAAACGGCGCCAACGCCAGCGCCGAGGTGGTGACATAACAGCCGGGCGCGGCCACGAGTTCGGCACCCTTGATGTCGTCACGAAAGAACTCGGGGAGGCCATACACGAACTCGCTCAGCAGCTCTGGTGCTTCGTGGGGTTCGCCGTACCAGGTTGGATACAGCGAGGCATCGGGAAGCCGGAAATCGGCAGCGAGATCGACGATGTGGCCGACCTTGCCCCGCAGCGACGGAACGATTGCTTGCGAGGCACCGTGCGGAAGACCAAGGAACACCAGGTCAGCACCATCGAGCGCTTCGTCGTCGGCCCCGCCGAACTCAAGGTCTCCATACGCCGCTGCCAAGCTCGGGTACAGCTCGGCAATCGGCTTGCCCGCCTGGGTATGCGCGGTGGCAGCAACCAGTTCAAACTCGGGGTGGCCAGCAACGATCCGCAGCAACTCGGCCCCGGTGAATCCCGAAGCCCCAATGATTCCCACACGTTTCATTGGTTGATCATACGGTTTGACGAATACTTATGCAACTCGCTCTCGTGCCCAAATGATCTTTTATACCTGGCACCAAAACCCCACTTCGGTGCCAGGTACCAAATCGCTCTCAGGTGCCAGGTACCAAATCGCCCAAAGGTTCCAGGCACCGGGTGAGGCAGTGTCGCGACCGACGAAAGATGCTGGGAGTCGTGCCGGAGCGAACGCGGAGGCCGAGGTAAAACCAAAGCCCGATAGCGAAGCGAAGAGAGAGCGAACTTGTGAGCGAACGACCAGAGTTAGAGCTCCACTACGACCTTGCCGTAGGTCTTTCTGTCGGCGAGGTCTTGGAGGGCTTGGGCTGCTCCGTCGAAGGTGACTGCCGGATAGAGCAGCGGGTCGACCTGGCCGGTTTCGGCAAGGGCGAGTACCGACCCCATCTGGCGGCTAAAGGACTCGGGGTCGCGACCGAGAGATGCCCCCCAGTGCACGCCGACCAGCGAATAGTTCTTCAACAGAATGTGGTTGGCGGGCGCTTCCTGGATGCCGTCGAGGAACCCAATGATCAGGTAGCGGCCATCCCAACCCATCGTGCGCCGGGCCTTCTGAAACACTCCTCCGCCGACCGGGTCGTAACAAACATTGATACCGCCATCGCCTGCGGCTTCGCGGACCGCATCGACGAAATCCGGATGCTCGTGGTGGTTGATAACGACATCGGCGCCGAGGTCCTCGCACGCCTTAACCTTTACATCGCCTCCGGCCACCGCAATGACTCGTGCGCCGGCAGCCTTGGCCAACTGGATTGCAGCCGAACCAGTACCACCCGCAGCGCCGGTGACCAGTACGGTCTCGCCCGATTGCAGCTGCCCCCGGTCGTGAAGCGCAAACCACGTGGTGCCGTAGTTCACCGGCAGCGCGGCGGCCTTGGCCGACTCGACGCCACCTGGAACCACCACTGCCATCGCGGCAGGCACAACGACCTGTTGAGCTAACCCGCCGCCAATACAGGCCACGCGTTGTCCAACCTCGAAACCGTCGACACCATCGCCAATCGCCGCAATGGTTCCGACCGTTTCACCGCCGGGCGTAAAAGGAAGCGGCGGCTTGATTTGATACATGCCGCGGCACTGCAAGACGTCGGGGAACGACAGGCCAACCGCTTCGGTATCGAGAAGCAGGTGGCCGGCCTTCACCTCGGGTGGATCGATTTCGGCCAGGTTGAGGTTGGTCGATGGTTCGCCGAGTTCGGCGATCTGCCATGCCTGCATTGCACGCACTCCTACGTTGGTGACTACCGGTGTGTCTATTCGGCCTGTGGCAGCACGCGCAACCCGAGTTCTTCGAGTTGGGTGTCGTCGATGGCCGTGGGCGCTTTGGTGAGGGGATCGGCCCCCGACTGGGTCTTCGGGAATGCGATGACCTCGCGAATGTTCTCTTCGCCCGCCAGGATCGCAGCCACACGGTCGATGCCGAACGCGAAACCGGCATGCGGTGGGGCGCCATACTTGAATGCGTCGAGAAGGAAGCCGAACTTGAGCTGCGCTTCCTCTTCACCAATGCCGAGGATCTCAAAAATTCGGCTTTGTACGTCAGAGCGATGGATTCGCACACTTCCCGAGCCGAGCTCCCAGCCGTTGAGCACCAGGTCGTACGCCTGTGATCGAACGTCGAGGAGCTCCTCGCCCTCGGCCGACTCGAGCAGTTCGATGTCGTCGGCGTGAGGCATGGTGAAGGGGTGGTGAGCGGGAACGGGCTTTCCGTCGTCGCTGATGTCTTCGAACAGCGGGAAGTCGACGACCCACAGATAGTTGAGGCCACCCTCGGTTACCGGAGGCCGGCCCAGTTCGACTCGAAGCAGACCCAGGAGGTGCTGGGTGCGACGCTTGCGGTCAGCCACCAAGAACAGCACGTCGCCTGCCTCGGCGCCCAGCTTTTCCTTGATGCCGGCGAGCTCGTCGTCGGAGCAGAACTTCGCGACCGGCGAGTTGAGCGTGAGGTCGTCCTCAACCTTCATCCACACCAGACCCTTACCGCCCCAACGCTTGACCATATCGGTGAGGTCGTCGAGCTTGCTGCGCGAGAACTCGGCTCCGCCTGGTACCCGAATACCCATTACGCGCTCGGCTTTGAAGGCGTTGAACTCGGTGCTGGCGAACACCTCGGTGAGGTTCTCGAGCTCCATACCGAATCGGGTGTCGGGCTTGTCGGAGCCGTAACGTTCCATGGCGTCGTCCCACGTGATTCGGGGGATGTCGCCGGGACGTTCACCAGTGACGGCCTCGGTGGCGCCGCGGATGGCATGCGAGATGAACTCGAATACGTCTTCTTGGGTCACGAAGCTGGCCTCGGCATCGAGCTGCATGAACTCGAACTGACGGTCGGCGCGCAGATCCTCGTCGCGCATGCAACGGGCGATCTGGTAGTACCGGTCGATTCCGCCAACCATGCAAAGCTGCTTGAAGATCTGCGGACTTTGCGGCAGCGCGTAGAAGTTGCCGGGCTTCTGACGAGAAGGCACCACGAAGTCACGCGCTCCCTCGGGGGTCGACGCGATGAGCATCGGGGTCTCGATCTCGACGAAACCCTGCTCTTCCATGGCCGTCCGGATGGCCGAGTTGACCTTGGCCCGGGTACGCAGGTTCTTCTGCATGCGCGACTTGCGGAGGTCGACGTATCGGTGTCGAAGACGAATTGTCTCGTCGACGTCGGTGCGCTCGTCCATCGGGAACGGCGGCGGTTCAGCTTCGCTAAGGATTTCGACCTCGCAGTCACGAATCTCGATATCGCCAGTAGCGAGGTTGGCGTTGGCCGTTCCTTCGATTCGTTCGGCTACCGTGCCGGTGACCTTGGCCACGTACTCGGATCGGAGGTCGTGGTTACCGTCGACGATGACCTGCACCACGCCACTGCGGTCGCGAAGGTCGATGAATGCCAAGTGCTGGCTGTGCTCGCGACGGCTATCGACCCAGCCACAGACCGTGACCGTAGAGCCCACGTCGGCCGACCGAAGGTCGCCGCACATGTGTGTCCGCATAGAGGTTTTGAGAATGTCGCTCACGAGAAGCGCCTTTCGGGTAGTGCAGCTCGTTTGGTGTGGTTCGGGAGGTTCGACACTGTTGAGCGAGCTGCGGATCGGGAGAATTTAGCGAAGCTGAGTCTGAAGGTACGAGATGAGCTCGGTGCGCTTGAGGAGTCGCTGGCCTGAGTCGCCGCGCAAGTCACGTACCGTTACCGAGTCGGCGGCAAGCTCGTCTTCGCCGATGATGATGGCAAACGCCGCCTCGGAGCGGTCGGACACCTTCATCTGGGCCTTCATCGACCGGTTGTCCCAGGCTCGGTCGGCGGTAAACCCGGCTTCACGGAGCATGTGGGTGAGTTCGAGCGAAACGTGTGCGCCGCTGACATCGACCACGAATACTTCGGGCGAAATAGACGGGGCCGGGAAGGTGTCTTCGGCGTCGCAGGCGAGCAGGATCCGGTCGACGCCGAGAGCGAAACCGATACCCGGGGTATCGGGTCCACCCAACGATTCGGCCAACCCGTCGTAGCGACCTCCGCCGCCAATGGCGTTCTGCGCCGTATCGAGTGCGTCAGCGGCAAACTCGAACGTGGTGAGGGTGTAGTAGTCGAGACCCCGAACCAGACGCGGAGACAGCGTGTATGCGATGCCAAGCTGCTCGAGGCCCTTGCAAACCTGGTCGAAGTGTTCGGCAAGCTCCGGAGTGAGAAACTCGACCATAAGCGGCGCACCGTCGATGAGCGGCTGGTCCTGGTCGCGTTTGGAGTCGAGCACCCGGAGCGGATTGATATCGAGGGTTAGCGCCGACTGCTCGGACAACTCGGCGATGTTGTCGCGAAAGTAACCCTCGAGCGCTTGAAGGTAGCCGGGCCGGCAGGTGGCGTCGCCCAACGAGTTGAGCAGCAACGTGACCTGCTCGAGGCCAAGACGTTTGTAGAAGTCGGCCGCGAGCGAAATGACTTCGACGTCGAGTTCGGGATCGGACGTGCCGAGAGCTTCGATTCCGACCTGGGTGAACTGCCGGTAGCGTCCGGCCTGGGGCCGCTCGTAGCGAAACTGCGGGCCTTCGTACCACACCTTCCACGGGGTGGCGGGTCGGTGCTGCACGAACGCTCGAACGACCGACGCAGTGAGCTCGGGACGAAGAGCGATGTGGTTGCCGTCTTTGGCGACGAAGTCATACATCTCCTTGGTGACCACATCAGTGGCTTCGCCTAGGCGGAGAAACACACCGATGTCTTCGAACATCGGCGTACTTACGGCTCCGTAGCTTGCCCGCTCGACGACGTCGGCAAAGAGGTCGATCAGAGCACGCTGCCGCGTCGATTGTGGCGGCAGAATGTCGCGGGTGCCTTTCGGCGCTTGAAATGAAGGCGATGCCACCAGTGCAGAGTAGCGGCTACAGCCCGAAGTTCTGCGGGTTTAAGCCCTCGGCTTCGAGAAATTGGCGAGCGGTTTCAGGGTCGAGTTGATCGACCGCCCTTTTCACTCGATCGAAGTCGGCTTGGCCCACCGCTTCGATCTGACGGCGATACAGGTCGGCCCCCTGCTGCTCGAGTTCGCTGTCGCCGTCGATCACCCCATTTCGCACGTCGGCCAACGCGTCATAGACCGTTCGCCAGAGCCCGAGGTACGGGGCAAAAGTGTCCCGCAGATCCTGTGATTCGGTGAGGAACAGATCGATCTCTAAAAATCCAAGATCTTCGTCGAGGTCGGCAAGTACCTGATCGCTGGTGGCAAGAAACTCTTCACGCTCACCGGCTTCTTGCCCGTCAGTCGGCGCTCTGTACGCGTTGTAGGCATCCCAGAACACGGTGAGTTCTTCAGCGAACTCCTGCTGAGCGTCGTCGATATTGTCGAGAAATCCTTTGTCGGCAAACGAGAGCGGCGTCGGCGAACCAACAACGAGAGCGTCGAATGTCTGCTCGGCGGTTGGCGCCGCCGAAGAACATCCGGCCGTTGCCACCACCAGCAGCGCCCAAGCTGCGAGACTAACGACACGATTCTTCACGGCTCTGGTCTATCCGACCGCTGCCTGGAACACACCAGCGACATCCCTACCTCTCCAGCCTCTCCCCTTGCGACTCATCTCCTCCACCCCGACCTCGGCGAGTTCCTCACCGACGACCGTGCCCGTTCATCGCCCAGGGCGACGCCTGGTCTTTGCCCTGATGCTGGTGCTTGCCGTCCTGCTATCGGCATGTGGCGAGCGAAACCCCGGTCCCATTGCCGACGTCGAGGGAAACGGCTTTATCCTCACTGCTCGGGCCGAAGGCGAACGCTGGTACGACGTCACCGAAACCCGCAACGCTGGCATCAGCTGGGAGCTGCTGTCCCCTGAGCGTTACACCTCTGAAGACCCTGACGATCCAAATTTTGGCTTCGATGTTCCTCAGGTCGAGCTGGAAACGATGCTCGAGGTGTGCAGCGAAGAGACCTGCTGGCGGGCGGCGGACAACACCATCGAACGCTCCGACGATTCAGGAACCACGTGGGCCCAAGACTTTGCGTTACCTGAAGGGCGCGAGCGCTTTGCCCCCGAGAACTATCCGACCATTGTCGATATGACCATCGTGCGCGAGAAGAGCCAACCGGTTGTAGTGGCCGCCACCGCCGAAAATGGCCTGCTCCTCGGCCGCCAGGACGGCACGTGGGTGCGCCGTCCTATCGACCATTGGCAGGCGCCTGAACTCACGGGGAGCATTGCGCAGATCTGGCCCGAACTCACCGCCGTTGTTCTCGCTGCGGCGGTTGCCCTGGCAGTGTTGGCGTTTCTTGCAGCCATGATCATGCGTCGAGCTCACGAGCAGATTGCGCACTCCATCGTTTCGGTTCTGGCCGTTCTGGGCATCGTTCCTGCGGCATACTATGCAACGCTGCCGCTTCTCGATTGGGCCGACGGCACCATTGCGAACCGCCAGGATGCCATCGATCAGGCCACGGAGGCCGCGACGTTCTACGGCATCATCGCCTTTGTGGTGGTCATCGTTTTGTCGCTGTTGGTTCGGTTCCGATGGAACCGCCGACTCGGGCCGCTCCCCTTCCCCGATACCCCCGCCTAAACGTCGAACCAGTCCCGTCAATGCGGGGCAGGACCCCCGAAGCCGGTACTGGTTCGGCTTCGTGTGTGGTTAGGAGTGGATGTTGGCGCCCATGGTTCGATAGACGTCGTAGACGCCGTCGACGGTTCGGAGTTGTCGTAAGGTGTCGTTGAGTTGCGAGACGTCGCCGACTTCGATCTCGAAGCGGAATCGAGCCACGCGGTCGGCGCCTGTCGAGGTTGAGGCGCTGCAAATATTGATCTGGTTGTCGGACAGCACCCGGGTCAGGTCGTTGAGCAGGTAGCTGCGGTCGAGCGCCTTGACCTCGATGCCCGATACGAACTCGGCACCGTGGGCAAGATCCCACTCGACATCGATGAGCCGTTCAACCTGGGTCAGCAGAGAGTCGGCGTTGGTGCAGTCGGTGCGGTGCACCGAGACTCCCCGCCCCATCGTGACAAACCCCATGATTTCGTCGGGAGGCACAGGAGCACAGCAGGGCGCCAGCCGCACCATCACATCGGGCAGGCCTTCGACATGCACGCCAACCACGCTGTGGGTGTGTCGACTCATCCGGGGCTGCATTGCCGTAGTTGGCAGCCGGTCACCGTGGTTGTCGGTTGGCTCTTCAAGGTGCCGTTTGAGTTTTTCGACCACCGCTTTGGCGGTGACATGGCCTTCGCCGACCGACGCAAACAGTTGGTCGAGGTCGGCGTAGTTCATGTCGGATGCCACTTCGAGCAGCACATCGCTGGCCAGCATCTTCTGCACCGGAAGCGCCGCCCGACGAAGCGCTTTCGCAAGGTCGTCGCGGCCGTTGACCAGCGCGTCCTCGCGTCGTTCACGGAGAAACCACTGTTTAATCTTCGAGCTCGCCCGATGACTGACCACAAACGTCAGCCAGTCACGCGACGGGCCAGCATCGCTGTTGTTTGACGTGACGACCTCGACCACATCGCCCGAGTTCAGTCGCGTTTCGATGGGTGCGAGCTTGCCGTTGATTCGACCTCCGATGCAGGAGTGCCCCACGTCGGTGTGAATGGAGTAGGCCATGTCGACCGTGGTTGCACCGACGGGCAAGGTGATGACATCGCCATCGGGCGTAAAGACGTACACCTCGTCAGGGTCAAGGTCGACCCGCAGGTTCTCCATGTAGGTGGTGCCGCCGGCATCACCGTCCCAGTCGATAATGCGGTTCAGCCACGCCTTGTCGTCGAGTTGCTCACTGCCTTTGTAGTTCCAGTGCGACGCCACGCCGCCCTCAGCGCGGTCGTCCATTTCTTTGGTGCGAATCTGAATCTCAAGCAACCGACCAGCCGGACCCACCACCGTCGTGTGAAGCGACTGGTAGAGGTTGAACTTGGGCATGGCGATGTAATCTTTGAACCGCCCAGGGACCGGGTTCCAGGTGGCGTGAATGGTTCCGAGTGCCGAGTAACAATCTCGGACCGAACCAACTACAACCCGGATACCAACCAGGTCGTAGATGTCGTCAAAGGTGCGACCCTTCACCACCATCTTTTCGTAGATGCTCCACAGATGTTTGGGGCGACCCGAGATCGCAGCGTGAATACCAAGCTCCTCGAGCTCACCTTCGACCGCCCCAATCACCTGCTGAAGAAACAGATCTCTCTCGGGGTCGCGCTCGGTCACCATCTGGTCGATTTCGCTGAAGCGCTTCGGATGCAACGCAGCGAACGACAGGTCCTCCAGCTGCTGCTTCATCAGATTCATACCCATCCGATGAGCAAGCGGCGCGTAAATATCGAGCGTTTCTCGAGCCGTGCGTTCCTGTTTCCACTCGGGAAGCGCAGCGATAGTGCGAAGATTATGAAGCCGGTCGGCGAGCTTGATGATGAGCACCCGTACGTCCTGGGCAATAGCCACCATCATCTTGCGCATCGAGGCCGACTGCTGCTCCTCCTTGCTGTCGAAGTGCACCCGATCGAGCTTGGTGACGCCGTCGACAATGACCGCCAGATCTTCGCCGAACTCGGCCACCAACTCTGAGCGGGTAACCGGGGTGTCCTCGAGTGCATCGTGCAGCATGGCGGCCATGATGGAGGTGCCGTCGAAGCCAAGGTCGGCAACCAGACGAGCAACCGCGATTGGATGGTGGATATACGCCTCGCCCGACTTGCGGCTCTGACCGGCGTGGGCTTCCTCGGCGATCTCGAACGCCCGGTGCAGCGGCGCTTCGTCCTCGCCCGGATGATGCCCAAGGAAGGTCTCAATGAGCGAGGCAAACTCGCCGTTGAGCGACTCGCTATGGCGTTTCCAGGGAAGGACACGAGCACTTGGGAACATAGCGGCGTCTCAGTCGGTGTAGGTGATCAACGACGTGGCTGGCACGTCACCAAGCTTGGCACGTCCGCCCAGAAATGCCAGCTCAATCCAAAACCCGAAACCAGCGACGGTTGCGCCGGCCTGTTCGACCAGCTTGGCGGTGGCTTCGGCAGTACCGCCGGTGGCGAGCACGTCGTCGACGATAAGTACATTGCTGCCCGGGGCAATGGCATCGACATGCATCTCAAGCCGATCGATGCCGTATTCGAGGGAATACTCTTCGGCCATGGTGTCATAGGGCAGCTTGCCGGCTTTGCGAACCGGCACAAACCCCGCGCCGATGCGATACGCAACCGGGGCACCGGTGATAAACCCTCGGGCTTCAACGCCAATGACCGCATCGATGGACGAGCCCGTAAACCGGTCGGCTAACGCATCGGCCGAGAACCGGAAAGCGTCGGCATTTCCGAGCAGCGGCGTGATGTCTTTGAAGCTGACACCCGGCTTTGGATAGTCGGGAATGGTTCGAACCAGATCCCGCAGCCACATAGTGTCAGTCATGGGATCACGATAGCGGTTCAGGCCGTTTCACCGGGCCGATCCCTCCGCTGCTTTTCCTCTTGCCTTCTCTTTACCCCGTTTACCCTCTTTACCGCTTTTTCTTCTTCCGCGGTCGGGGCGGGATTGCGCCGCCGGGGGTCGACCCGGTGGTTTTGGTTTTCGGCTTTGCCGGTTTATCGGGCTGGCTCGCCTTTGGCTTGTCGGCAAACTGTTCGGCGATGAGGTCTTCGTCGCCCGCATCGTCCTTGGCGCTCGACTTCTTGGCCTTCTGGGGCTTCTTTGCCGATTCGGTGCGATCTTTCACCGCCGTGCTCGAACCCGGGCTTCGGCCACCGGCACCACGCCGTGGAGTGGTGCCAAGAACGGCATCGTCGTTGTCGACCGTACGGGTACCGCCAGTGAGCCCCTTGGCCTCGAGCTTCTCACGGACCTCGGCGTGACGAGGCTCTTTCTCTTTCAGCCACGCGACGAGCGACGACGCAACAAACAGCGACGAGTAGCCACCGACGATGAGGCCGACGAGCAACGCAATGGCGAACTCTTGGAGGGTTACCGCACCAAGGATGAAAGCACCGATGATAAGCATCGAAAGAACTGGCAGAACCGAGGTGACGGTGGTGTTGAGCGAGCGCATGATGACCCGGTTCAAGGCCAGGTTCATCATTTCGGTATAGGTGTACTTGCCCGTCGCTCCGACCCGGGCCGTTACCTCATGGACCTTGTCGTACACGACGATGGTGTCGTACAGCGAGTAGCCCATGATGGTGAGGAAGGCGATAACGGTGGCTGGCGTCACTTCGAATTGGAAGATCGAGTAGATGCCGACGCTGATGATGAGGTCGTGGATCACCGCGACGAGAGCGCCGATTGCCATCCGCCACTCGAGCCGGACCGAGATATACAAAGCGATTGCAGCAAAGAAGAACAGCAGTGCCCGGGTGGCCTTCTGGGTGATCTCCTCGCCCCAGGTTGGGCCAACCGACTCGAAACCGGTGACTTCGCCGAGCGCGGCGAGTTCGTTGCGAATCTCACCGGCGCGCACCGGGTCTTCGATGTCGGACCGGATTCGCAGCGTGGTTTCGTCGACGATCTGAATTTTTGCGTCGGCCGCGTCAAAGTCGGTGAGGAAGTCGCGGGCCTCAGATACCGAGGTTCCAGGAGAGTCCACCTCGAAGGAGGTGCCACCCTCGAAATCGATTCCGAGGTTGAGACCACGAATTAAGAAGGCGCCAACGCTCAACAAGATGAGAACGAGCGACCCGATGGCGGCGGTCTTCCACATCTTGGGAAAATCGATGTTGTTGGTCCCCTTGAAAATGTCGCCGATGGTACTCATGCTGACTCCCCTGAGGCGGCGAGCGCGCCGACCCCGAACGATTTGGGCTTCTCGGAATACCGCCCGGCAAGCCATTTCACTGCTGGTCCCATGAAGAAGTAGGTGGCTACCAGGTCGAGGATGGTGGCCAAGCCCAGATAGAACGCAAAGCCTCGTACCGCACCGCTGGTGAGTGCGTAGAGCAGCACGGCGGCGATCAGCGAGGCCACATCGGCCTTCACGATGGTGCTGTAGGCAATCGGGAACGCTCGCTCCACCGAGGACCCGAGCGTTCGCCCGTTCCGCATGTCTTCTTTGACGTGTTCGAAGTAGACGATGTTGGAATCGACCGACACGCCGATCGACACGATAAGTCCGGTAATTCCGGCCAAGGTCAACGCCAGGCCCTGCGTGGAGCCGAGCCAGGAGATGATGGTCCACAGCAGCGCACCGGAGATAAGCAAGCTGGCGATGGCGATTGCGCCAAGGATTCGGTAGTACCAGATGACATAGAGCGCAACGATCGCGAGGCCGATAAGGCCAGCGATCACCCCGGCGTTCAGCGCATCCTCGCCCAACGATCCGGACACAACGCGCTGCTGCTCTGGTTCGAGTTCGACGGGGAGCGCACCGAAGCGAAGCGCCACCGCGAGATCTTTCGCTTCCTGCTCGCTGAACGGTCCGCCGCTGATCGTGATCTGATCGCGACCGAACTCGGCGGCGTTGACCTGTGGAGCGCTGATGACCCGACCGTCGAGTGCCATCGCAACCGCGCCGACTGCGCAACTGGGAAGTCGGTTGAAGCAGTCCGACGCGATCCGGTTGAAGGCGTTGATGCCCTCTTCTCCCGATTTGAACTCGGGGGCCACGACCCACTCGGAGCCTTGCAGGATGGCGTTGGCATCGGTGAGGCCGTCGCCTTTCAGCCCAACCGGGCCCAGCTCGTAGCGGGCCACTTCGTTCTGATCATCATCGAACTCGGCGATGATGATGTTGGTGGTGCCATCGTCGTCGGTGAGATCGGTGAGGTCGGGAGTCTGCCCCAACCCGAGCAGGTCCTCGACGAACGCGATCTTCTCTTCATCGGTTTCAAGGATGGTTGTGGTGGTGGTAGGGAAAGGAATGGTGGTTTCGGTCGGCGCCGTCTCGTCGGAGGTGCTGTCGTCTTCGTCGGGAACTGTGTCGGGCGGCAGGGTGGTCTGGCTTGCAACCGTTTCGTCGTAGAACTCGACGGGATCGTCGATGCCGAAATCGGCAAGGCTCGCTCCCGGGTTGAATCGTTGAATGACGGGCCGGAATTCGAGCTCGGCGGTTGCGCCAACCAGTTCGAGCGCGCGGTCGGTGTCTTCGACGCCGGGCAACTGCACGAGGATGCCTTCATCGACACGCGAGATCTCGGGCTCGGCGACACCAAGGCTGTCGACGCGGCTCCGAATAATTTCGACCGCCTGATCGAGGCTTTCCGTCGTGGTTTCTTCCGTTGCCTGGTATCGCACCTCGACCCCGCCTTGCAGGTCAAGACCAAGAAGCGGCTCGTTCCCGACCGCGAAGGTTGCGACAAGCCCGGCGATTGAGAGCACCGTGATGCCGATCAGGTAGACCAGCTGGCGTTGGTTCATTCGTCTTCCATTTCCGCGTCTTCGTTGTCGGCCCCGTCGGCAGCGCTGTCACCGTCGTCATCGTCACCCGAGGTTTCCCCGGTTAGCGACTCCTGAAACTTCTCGAGCCTGGACTTCTTCGCCGACGTGTCGGTCTCGGAAGATCCGTCTGCGGGGTCACCGATCACTCCAGTAACTGCCTCGCGGGCCACCTTGATCTCGACACCCTTGGCTACCTCGAGCCACAGCACCGGGCCTTCGAACTCGATGATGTTGCCGTAGATCCCGCTGGTCGTGAGCACATGGTCGCCTTCGTTCAGGCTGGCGAGCAATGCCTGTTGTTCCTTCATCCTCCGCTGCTGCGGAAGAATCAGCAGCACGTACATCAGGACGCCAAAGATCGCAAAAATTATCAGCTGACCCATCCGAATCGGCTCCTTTCACCAGACCGATAGAGCCTATAGGCCCGCAGGTCGCCTCTGGCGGCACGGGCCCGGGGTTTTTCAGTGCTCTCGCAAGCAGATCCGCGGCTGGCTAGGACCAAACGTCGTTCACGTGCCCCCGGAAGGCTTCAAACTTGCCGTCGAGAATCGCCTGGCGAAGCTCGTCAACAAAGCGAAGGAGCCACCAAAGGTTATGCAAGGTCAGCACTCGCGCCGCCGTTGGTTCTTTCACCATCAAGAGGTGCCGAAGGTAGCCCTTTGACCACGCGGCTGCAGGGCTTTGCGGACTTCCTGGGTCCAGGGGTTCTTCGCTGCGTTGAAACTCGGCGCGAGTGAGATTGGTGCGACCAGCCGAGGTGAGCAGTGTTCCGTGCCGAGCCAACCGCGTGGGAAGCACACAGTCGAACATGTCGACCCCGTTCGCGACCGCCTCGACGATCCCGACCGGGTCACCAAGCCCCATGAAGTAGCGGGGTTGGTCAGCGGGCAACAGGTCGGTGACCACACCCAATGCGTCGACCATCTCGCCCTGGCTCTCGCCCACCGACAGGCCGCCCACCGCGTAGCCGTCGAATCCGATATCGAGGGTCCGGTTGGTGCTTTCGATGCGCAAATCTATGTCGGTGCCGCCCTGCACGATGCCAAATTGGCTCTGGCGCTCGACGGTGACGCCGTCAAGAAACGCGGTGCGAGCCCTGGCTGCCCACGCGGCACTGGTATCGACCGCATTGCGGAGAACTGATTCGGGAGCAGGCAACCCCGGACAAACATCGAGGACCATCTGAATATCGGCCCCGAGCTGACCCTGAATATGGGCCGCCGATTCGGGCGTCAGCTTGTGGGTCGAGCCGTCGTAGACCGATTTGAAGGTGGCGCCTTCATCGTCAACCTTGGGCTCCAGCGAAAAGATCTGATAGCCGCCCGAGTCGGTGAGCATGTGACGGTCCCACTGGGTGAATCCGTGAAGCCCGCCGAGGGCTTCCACCGTGTCGGCGCCGGGGCGCAACATGAGGTGATAGGTGTTGCCGAGGACAACATGGGCATCGAGTTTCAGCAGGTCGTCCGACGCCAGGTGCCGTACCGCTCCCCTGGTGCCAACAGGCATGAAACAGGGAGTGGGAAACGAACCCCGGGCGGTGGTGACTCGGCCAGCCCGGGCTGATCCGTCAGAGCCTTCGAGTGCGAAACTGGCGCGCATCCCTCAACCCTCGCATATCAACCGCAAATGTGCGGTGGCGGGAACTCGGACAGCAGGCGTCTCGTGTCAGCTGAACAGGCCCGACTTTGCTGGCTCGGGTTCGTCCTCGGCACCGCCAGCTGCGGCTTCTTCGGCGGCCCGAATCGCTTCGGCTTCGACTTCGGCCTTCGCGACGGCTGCGGCCGCATCCTGTTCTTCGCCGAATTGCTCGGCGGCCGACGTCGGGCCCGAGCCGGGCGCCGGTGGATGGCTGGCGCCTGGAAGCGGCGACATGATCTGCAGGCCCAAAATGTCGAGCGGGGCGATAAGGAAGCCGTTGACCTCGTCGGCATCGGTGACAGTGATCATTCCATTTGGCAGCGAGGCCACTTTGGCGACAAGGAACCAACCAAGTAGCTCGTCGGGACGTGCTTGCACGACGTCACCAACCTTGATGTCGATCCCACGGATTTGAACGACGGTTACCATGCCTCGGGTCATGATCCTTTAACGGCAGCCTCGGCTGCCGACTTGAACCTCGTTCAGCGATTGCCTGGGAATAGAGCGGATAGGTCTGATTCCGAGTCTGCAAGCCGCTCTATTCCAGGAAACTCAGCAAGGACCTACCGGTTCCGGTTTAAGAACATGCCGTCGCCAAACGACAGCATGCGATAGCCGTCGTCGATTGCCAGCTGGTACAGCTCGCGCCACCTCGGCCCGATGAAGGCCTCGATCATCACCAGCAGCGTGGATTTGGGAAGGTGAAAGTTGGTGAGGAGCGCATCGACCACCGCAAACTCGTACGGCGGCCGGATGAAAAGGTCACTACGACCTTCAAGCTCGTTGCGTGCTGCCGCCGATTCGAGCGCCCGCACAACCGTGGTCCCGACCGCCACCACCCGATTGGCTTCCTGCACCGCCTGCCACGTTTCTGGTGGCACCCGGTACGACTCGGTATGCATCTCGTGATCGTCGAGTAGGCCATCGTTGAGCGGCCGGAACGTGTCGAGCCCCACTGCGAGCTGCACCCGTAGCACCTGCGCGCCGCGGCCTTGCATGGTGGCGATGGCCGACTCGGTGAGGTGGAGTCCGGCAGTAGGCGCAGCAACCGAACCTGGGTGGGTCGCATACACCGTTTGGTAGCGCGCGATGTCGCGCACCGTCTCGGTGATATACGGAGGTAACGGAAGCTCCCCCGATGCCTCGAGCGCGGACTCGATAGAGCCATCGGTGTCGAGCTTCACCAATCGCCTTCCGCCTTCGAGTTGATCTTCGATCACCACCGCGAAACCTGGCGCAACATCGATTCGAGTGCCCGGCGGCAGCTTCCTGCTCGGCCGCACCAATGCCTGCCAGCGGCCGTCGCCCTGAGGCTCTAGCAAGAGCACCTCGGCCTTCCCCCCAGTGGCGCGACGAAGCCGAAGGCGAGCTGGGATGACCTTGGTGTCGTTGACGACCACGACATCGCCTTCGCCAACCAACTCGGGCAGATCGGCCATCGTGCGGTGGTCGACCGCTGGCCCGCCATTGACGTCAACCCCTCGGTCGACCAGAAGACGCGAGCTGGCGCGATCCTTCGCCGGGTGTTGGGCGATGTTCTCGGGTGGAAGGACGTAGTCGAAATCCGACGCCGACTCGCTCATTGATCGTCGAACAACTCGAGTGGGGGTTCGGGGTCGGTTGCCGACCGTGGCGCGACCAGACCCAGATGTTTCCACGCCGCAGCCGTCGCCACACGACCTTGAGGCGTGCGCATCAGAAAGCCCTGCTGGATCAGGTAGGGCTCGTAGACATCCTCGACGGTTTCGGTGGGCTCAGAAACGCTGATCGACAGCGTCTTGAGTCCGACCGGGCCGCCATCGAATCGCACACAAACCGACTCGAGGAGGCCACGCGATGGCTTGTCGAGCCCGCGGTCGTCGACACCGAAGAAGGCAAGCCCGTCTTCGGCGACCCGCAAGTCGATAACTCCGTCGCGATCGACATCGGCGAAGTCGCGGACCTGGCGCAGCAACCGGTTAGCAATACGTGGCGTTCCACGCGACCGGCCGGCAATTTCAAGCGCTCCCGCCGCATCGATATCGACGCCCAAAATGCCGGCAGCTCGCAACACGATGGATTGCAGATCGGCGGCGTTGTAGTAATCGAGGCGGGTTTCGAGACCGAATCGATCGCGTAGCGGCCCGGTGAGCAGCCCGACCCGTGTGGTGGCACCCACGAGAGTGAACGGCGAAACCGGCAACGGAATCGAACGGGCAGCCGGACCTTTACCGAGAACGATGTCGACCCGAAAATCCTCCATAGCCGGGTACAAGACTTCTTCGACGGCCCGGGAGAGTCGGTGGATCTCGTCGATGAAGAGCACATCACCTTCTTCGAGCTGATTGAGGATCGACGCGAGGTCGCCGGGCCGCTCGAGCGCCGGACCGGAGGTGATGTGTAGCTCGGCGCCCATTTCGTTGGCCGCAATGTGCGCCAATGTGGTTTTGCCGAGTCCGGGCGGGCCAGCGAAGAGCAGATGATCGGCTGCCCGGTTTCGCTTCTTCGCCGCGCCGAGGATGACTCGTAAGGTTTCTTTGAGTTCGGGCTGCCCAACAAAGTCGTCGAGCACGGCGGGCCGGAGCCCAACCTCGTCGCCTTCTTCGCGTTTGCTGTCGAGACTGGCTTCGAGCGAAACCTCGGGGTCAGCCGATGCGGTGAGATCGACTTCTTCGCGAGCCGTAGCGCTCAGGTGTTCGTCGCCGTCAGTGTTGCCGTTTTCGTTGCCGTTTTCGTCGTCGAACTCGTCGGAACCACCAAGCAGTTCATCGCGTCCGCTCATCGCGGAACCGCCAGTCGTTTCAAGGCTTCCTTCAGCAGCTCTGACGTCTCACCGGCCGGGTCGAGGTCGGCAACGGCAGAGCGAATCTCCTCGTTGCTGTACCCGAGACCTTCGAGCGCTCCCCGCACATCGGCGAGGGCGCGCGGCGCCTGTTCGGCGGTGGTTGAATCTGAAAGGACGGTGAGGTCGACCACGTCGGGCAGATCGAGCTTGCTCTTGAGCTCGACCAAGAGGCGGGTTGCCGTCTTCTTTCCGACGCCCGGAACCAGACACAGCGCGTCGACGTCGTCAGACGCCAGCACCGAGCGAAGCTCGTGAGGAGCATGCACCGACAAGATGTCGAGCCCGAGTTTGGGGCCCACACCGTGCGCCGAGATAAGCGCTTCGAACGCGATCCGCTCTTCTTTGGCAAGAAAACCGTAGAGCGTTTGGGCATCCTCGCGAATGTGGTGGTGCACGTATATGAACACATCGGTCCCGAGCGCAGGAAGTTGTTCGACCGAAGCCGGACCCAGGATCAGCCGATACCCGACGCCACCAACTTCAACCAGCGCTTCGTTGCCACTTCGATCGAGGAGCGAGCCCCGAAGAGATCCAATCATGACGTGATCTTTCCACCTTTTTCGGCGACTCGTTGAAGTGCGGCAGCGGTTGGTGCTTGGGCCAGGTGGCAGATCGCGACCGCCAACGCATCGGCGGCATCGACCGGCTTTAGCGGCACGTTGATACGCAGCAGGGTGCGGACCATTTGTTCCATCTGGGTCTTGTCGGCGCCGCCCCAGCCAGCCACCGCAAGCTTGATTTCGTTCGGCGAGTACTCGACAACCGAGCAGCCAGCGCTAACCGCTTCGGCCATAACAACGCCGCTTGATTGGCCGACCGACATCGCTGTGCGAACGTTGACCTGAAACAGCACGCGCTCGATGGCCACAACATCGGGCTGTAGTTCGCCGATCAGCGACCGAACCTCGGCCTGGATTTCGCCCAAGCGCTCGGGCACGGACAGAGCGGCACTGGTACGAATCACGCCCGCACTGCGCGCAATCTGCTTCCGGCCGTCCTGTTGCACGCAGCCATAACCAAGGCGCGTAAGGCCAGGATCGATGCCCAGAACGTTCATGAGGCACTGCCTTGAAATGCGAACACTTGTACGACTCTACCGGCTCGACATTGCGGCGCACGGAAACCCATCAGTTCGACGCGAATCGTTCGAAACCGTGGACCGGTTCCGAGATCTCCGTAGGTCGCCGTTACGACAGCTAGCTCGGGGCGGTGATGATGGACGAGTCGGTGCTCCAGGGAAAGTCGATCCACTGATCGGTGTCTTTCCAGACGTAGTCGCACTGCACGACCGACTTGGGCTTTTGGTACAGCACGGCGGTGCGAACCTCGCCCACCTTGCCTTTGCAGAATTCGTCCACCAGCGCCAGCGTGTGGCCAGTATCGGCAACATCGTCGACCACCAGCATCTTGGAGTCTTGGAGATCGACCAGGTCGAGGTACGGCGGAAGCACCACCGGCACCTCAAGACGCTCGTCGACGCCTGTGTAGTACTCGACGTTCATGACAAACAGATTCTTGACCGCTAAGGAATAGCCAAGGGATCCGGCGAGGAACAACCCTCCGCGTGCGATGCCAAGAATCAGATCTGGCTGGTAGCCGTCGTCAGCGACTTGTCGCGCCAACTCGACGGAGGCAGTTCCGTAATCGGACCAGGTGAGGACTTCGAGATCGGTTTTGGTGGGGGTCACGGGCCCGAACTTACACCTCTGAGACACTTCACGTGCGAGCTGCCGAAAGTTCCTCGGTCAGCACTCGACGGACCGTTACCGCTGACACTCCGAGACCCACGGTTGAGGCAATAACCTGCTCACGAGCCGCCGTCCGGTCGTCGGCTGCCATCGACAAGAGCGCCGGCACCAGCCGCTGCCGGTCTTCGAGAATCACCGAACACTGAAACCGACATCCGGCCTTTGTTCGACGCTGGGAAACGCCAACCACCTTTCGACCGTCGAGGGTGACTTCTCCCGGGCCCACCGACGCGAAACACACCTGCCGGTTCCACAGGTTGCGCTCGAGCGGACCAGCGTGAACCGCCAGGCCGGCGGGGTCGAAGCCATCGCCGCCCGATAGCTGGGCCGCCACGGATCGGAGCGCGCGCACCCAAAGTTCCCCAACCCAGCCAAAGGCCCGGCCAACATCGTCGTCCCACAGCGGGTCACCGGGGCCGATAAGGAAGTCGACCCACAGGCTGGACGAGTCAACAAGTACCGCTCCCCCGCCACTGCGACGCTTCGCCAACGCGAGTCCGGCATCGTCCAGTGCGGTGCGGTCGACCTCGGCTTCTTTCTGTGAGCTGCCAAGCACCAGGGCCGGAGCGGTCGGAACCATGAACCACACCGCTCGCCCAAGACCACTCGGAATGTCGGCGGAGTGCAACGCCGCCGCAGAATCGATGCGATCGTCGATGACCCACCCTCCCCGAATCGGGTCAGGTGGCATGTCGTCAGGCTCGTCAGTGTCGGCGGCGTCGGTCACGGTAGATCAAGTGTAGGACCGCTTCCCGAAGGAGAAACCCGCAGTTACGCCGGCCGCTTCTCGGCCATTTCAAGATACGGAATCCACGCCTCGGGCATTCTGCCGACGGCAGCACGGAACCACACCGAAGGCCGAGGCGGACCTGGCTTGCACCGCAACGTCATCGATGTGTCGACGAGGAGTCGGTCGCGCTTCACCATGTTGCACCGGCGACATGCAGCCACCACATTCTCCCAGACATGCTCGCCGCCGCGACTTCGAGGAATGATGTGGTCGATGCTGTCGGCATGGCTACCGCAGTACTGGCAGGTGTGTTCATCGCGCGCAAACAAGGCCCGCCGACTCAGGTTTCGGCGGGTCATCTGCGGAACCCGTACGTACCTCGTTAGTCGAACCACTGAAGGTTCCTCGACGGTCATTCGCTCGCTGCGGAAGACTCGATCGGTGGCGGCTTCAAGCAGTGCTTTCTGTTCGAGCACCAGCACAACGGCCCGCCGTGATGACACGACACTGAGGGGTTCATATGTTGCGTTCAGCACAAGAACTCCACCCATCAACCCCAACGTAGCGCCTCGGGGAATCCAACGCCGGTCGAAATGGAGCTCTCAGCACGAGCATTTCAGAATCAGCCGGAGTTTCAGGATCAGGCGCTCTTCGGAGTTAGTGCGTGGCGTTCCAGTCCTTGACCCACTCGAGGTAGGTCACCAAACCATCCACCGGTGGGGCTTGCTCAGTGTCGCCATACGCGGTCTGCAATCGGAACCCGAAGTATGACGGATCGGGAATGGGGAGAAACGGCGCTCGCCTCCACCAGCCGTTGGGCGCAAGCTTTACCAACTGGCTGACGGCAGTCGACCAGAGCCCGGGCCGAATAGCTACGGCCTTCATCGAGGCGAACCACCACGCGATATCCCCGGCGACTGGATCTCCAGCAACTGGATCTCCAGCAATTGGGGTTTCTGTGTCTGCGGAACTCGCGCTGGCGGCACTGCTGGAGCTCACTGGGGAATCCCCATCATGGTGGCGGCGTCTGGGTTCACGGCTGCAAACCCTACTGCCGCTGCGCCGATGAGCGGGGCCGTATCACCCAAGTCGGCCGGCACGATTCGAGCACCCTGGGCGTACACGATGGTCGACAACCGATCGATCTCGGCTTGCGCCGCATCGAAAAACAGATCGCCGTACCCGAGCGCAACCGAACCTGCGACGGTTGCAAGTCGGATATCGAGAAGGTTCACGGCGGCGGCCACGGCTCGTCCTACCAACGTGCCTGTGCGCATACGCATTTCTTCGTCTGCTTCGGCAGCGGATCGGCCGGTGATGGCTGCGATTGCCGTCCCCGACGCCTCGGCCTCGAGACACCCCACGCTTCCGCACACACACCGACGCCCGCCAGCAACAACCTGCACGTGCCCTATGTGTCCGGCGTTTGCTGCGGCTCCGTGCACCAGTCGGCCATCGACAACAATGCCGCCGCCGACGCCCGTGGACACCACCATGCCGATGTAGTTGGACTCGGCCCGAGCAGCACCGCGCCAACCTTCGGCTAGTGCGAGCGCCTTCGCGTCGTTGTCGATTGCAACTGGAAGACCAGTGAGATCCAGGAGTCGCTGGCGAAGCGGGAACCCGCGCCACGCTGGGATGTTGAGCGGCGACACGGTGACACCGTTTGGGGTCATCGGGCCGCCCGAGCCGACACCACAGACTCCAAACCCGGCAAACGACCCACCGGTACGACATTTTTTGACCAAATCTTCAAGAGCAGCGAACAACTCGTCGCCGTTGGTCGTCTGAGGTGTGGGGCATTGGAAGCGTTCGAGGAGTTCACCGGTCGATGACACCCGACCGGCAGCGAGTTTGGTGCCTCCAATGTCTATTGCTAATGCTTCCGCTGAGTTTTTTTCCCCAGAGTTTTTCTCCACATAGTCGACGTTATCCAAGACCTTTACCTCAACCTTCACCTAGCCTTGGCAGGGTGTCAGAATGCTGCTCGTTGGGCTTTGCCCGTGTTCAGCCTTTACCGAAAGATTCCAGTAGTGACGATGTCCCAACCGGCTCCCCGAACGGAAACCTTTTCCGAGCTGTTCGATCAGATCTGCGGAAATGTCCGCTTGGCTGTCCGAGGGAAGGATGAAGTCATCCGGCTGATGGTGCTGTGCCTCATCGCCGAGGGACACCTACTGATCGAGGACGCCCCCGGTGTCGGCAAGACCAGCTTGGCAAAAGCGCTTGCCGCATCGATCGAAGGCACGCTCGGCCGCATTCAGTTCACGCCCGATCTGCTTCCGGGCGACGTCACCGGCATTTCGGTGTGGAATCGTTCCACCGGCGACTTCGACTTCCGACCCGGACCCGTGTTCAACAACATCGTGCTCGGCGATGAGATCAACCGGGCATCGCCCAAAACCCAGTCGGCGCTGCTCGAAGCCATGGCCGAAAAGCAAGTAACGGTCGACGGTTCCACCCGGCAGCTCGCAAGCCCCTTCATGGTCATCGCAACGCAGAACCCCATCGAGCACGAAGGCACCTATGTGCTTCCCGAAGCGCAACTCGACCGGTTCCTCATGCGGGTCTCCGTCGGCTATCCCGACCGAGACGCCGAAATCGACATCCTCGCCACTCTCGATGAGGGCGACACCACCTCGAAGCTCAACCCGGTGGTTACGGCCGAGAACGTCCGCGCCATGGCCAAGGCGGTAAACGCAGTTCATGTGGCACCATCGCTTCGCAATTACATGGTCGACCTCGCGGCCGCTACTCGAAACCACCCTTCGCTCGCACTCGGAATGTCGCCCCGTGCGGTACTTGCGCTTCAACGAATCACCCGAACCGCAGCAGCTGCAGCACATCGCGATCACGTCATCCCCGACGACCTCAAGGCCATGGCGCAACCAACGCTTTCGCACCGTCTGATGCTCTCGCCCGAGGCACAACTGCAGGGCGTGTCGGCGAGTCAGGTCCTTGCCGAGATCTTGAGCGGCCTTCCAATCCCTACCGGCCCCGGGCTCCAGTGATCCGGACCAAGGGCTGACATGCCGAGCCGTTCTGGGTGGGGCTTGGCCATCGTTGGAATCGCGCTTGTTGCGACGGGCCGCATTTTGGGAAGCCTTGAGCTATTTCTTTGCGGCATCATTGCCATCGCCTTAGTCGCATGCACGGTCATCTACGTCGTGGGCCGGCGACTCCGTCTCGAAGTTCGACGCAAGATCCAACCGCCAAAGGTGCATGCCGGAACCGCCAGTCGCGTCGACCTTTCTCTCATGAACCGCGGAACCCGGAAGAGTCCGGTTCTTACCGTCCATGACAGCGTCTCGGGCACCCACGGCGCGCGCCTCAACGTGGCGCCACTGCGCGCCGAAGCGAGCGCCCGGGCCGCGTACCGACTCCCCACTGCGAAACGAGGCGTCGTGCGGGTCGGGCCCCTCGATGTCGAGATCGCTGACCCTTTGGGGTTGGCCAGAACACGGTTGGTTGCCGCCGGCGTTTCGGAACTCCTGGTGTTTCCCACCGTGTACGACGTGGTGCCGCTACCTCAAAGCGACAGCATCGACCCATATGCTTCGGCGTTTCAGACCTTGGCGCTTGGCCGAACCGGCGAAGACTTCCACGCGCTTCGCCGCTTCGACCAGGGCGACGATCTTCGTCGCGTGCACTGGCCATCGACGGCCCGCTACGACGAGCTCATGGTCCGTCAGGACGAGCGGCCATCGCTGGGGCGGGTCACCATCGTTCTCGACAACCGAGAATCGATCATGGACGACGAGCAACTGGACCTTGCGGTCACCGTGGCCGGAAGCATTGCGTTGGCTGCTCACCGACAAGAAGACCTCGTCCGCATCACCACCAGCGATGGCGGCGCAGCGCGCTTTGCTGCCAGCAATACCGACATCGAGGGCCTGCTGAGCATGCTGGCTGTACTCGAAACCAGCGCCGAGCGTTCGCCAATTCCCGCTTTCAGCAACGCCCAAACTCCCGACGCTGGCGGAGCCGTGGTGCTCATCACCACCCAGGGCGAGCTAGGCGATTCGGCGCCGGTCCGCCGAATCCTGGCATCGTATTCGGGCCTCACGACCGTCCTACTCGACAAATCTGCCACGGCCTCGGCCGGCAGCGAAACGCCCGCGCCATCAACTAGAGGTTCCGGATCGCGCATGATTGTGGTGACCGCCGCGAACCCGTTCCCCGGCGTATGGAACCAACAAATAAGCGCCCGACGGCAAGCAGGAGTTCGTTCAACGTGACGGCTATTCCAACCGAGACCAACCAGCGCGGGCTCCCCCTGCTTGCCGGGGCAGAAATTGGCGTCACCCTCATGGGCTTTGCCGTGGCGCTTAGTTTCGCCCGAGTCTACGAGGACACCGCGTATCGCCGTCCGCTTCTGTTAACCGTTCTGCTCTCGCATGGGCTTGCCGTCGTGGCCCGCCGGCTCGGAATTTCGTTGTCGATCTCGGCGCTCATGTCAGCAGCGGGAATGCTGATTTCGCAGGGTCTTCTTCACTATGGGCCGAGCACCCAGTTCGGGCTACCGACCGCCACGACAAGAGCCCAGATTCAGACCGACCTGAGCACCGCCTGGAGCGCGTTTGGCAACATCAGTGCCCCGGTCGAGTCGCTGCCAGGCTTTGTGCTGGCATCAGCGGTGGCGCTTTGGCTCGTGATGTTCTTGTCGGATTGGGCGGCGTTCCGCATGCTCTCGGGGTTCGAAGCCATTCTGCCCCCGGCGGTCATCTTCATCTTCCTCTCGCTCTTTTCAGCCGACCAGTACCAACTGGTGTCAGTTGTGCTCTTCGCTGCCGCCGCACTGTTCTTCATCGTGATGCACCGGGCCGCAGCTATGCAGGACCTCAAAACCAGTTGGCTCGGTGGAACCTCGCAGCGAGGCACCCAAGCCGTGCTGGCCGCCGGCGGAATCATTGCTGTTGTATCGATGATCTTTGGGGTGGCTGCCGGCCCCCGACTTCCTGGCGCCGACGACGCACCAATCATCGATCTTGAGAAGGTGGGTGACGGCCCCGGAACCCGGGTAGCGCTGAACCCGCTCGTCGATATTCAGGCTCAGTTGATCGATCTCCCCGATACCGTCGTTTTCACGGTGAAGGCTGACGAGCCCTCCTACTGGAAACTCACGTCGCTGCCGGTGTTCGATGGCCGCCAATTCACCGCCAACGAGAGCTTCGAGAAGGTCGAAGGCGACCTGGAGACCATTGAGCCCCGCGATATTTCCTACACCCTCGAGCAGGAAGTCACGATCAGCGGACTGGCCGGAGAGTGGCTACCGGCCGCCCAGGAACCAGTGAGCGCCGACCCAATCACCGGCGACTTCGAAATCAGCTGGAACTCAAACATCAGCTCACTCATAACCCGAGACCGGTCGACAACCGTCGAGACCGGCATGCAGTACAGGGTCACGTCAGGGATCGTCACCCCAGACCTGGCAGCCATCAAAGCGGCAACGATCCCCGACGACGTCGACGATGTCTACCTCGAGTTGCCCGACGACTTCAGCCCCCGGGCTCAAGAGATCGCCCGTCAGGTCACCGCGACCGCAACCTCACCCTACGAACAAGCGCTTCAACTACAGCAGTACTTCCTCACCTTCGACTACGACATCGATGTTGCCCGGGGCCACAGCATCGACCGCATCGACGACTTCCTCGATGCCCAGGTGGGTTACTGCGAGCAGTTCTCCACCGCCTTTGCCACCATGGCCCGCTCGCTCGGGTTGCCCACACGAGTGTCGATTGGATTCACCGAAGGCGAGTACAGCGCCGAGGAAGAGCTGTACCGGGTTCGTGGCGCCCAAGCGCACGCATGGCCCGAGGTGCTCTTTGAAGACATTGGCTGGCTTCGATTCGAGCCCACCCCTGGACGAGGCGCACCCGGCGACGAGGTGTACACCGGCCAAGGCAGCGACGAAGTCGTCCAGCCCGACCAATCGACCCTCCCCACGACGCCACCCACCACGGCTGCCCCTTCGGCACAGGCCCCGGCGCCCGGTGCCGGGTCGACCACGATCTTCCCATCGGCTCCCGCCGCTGGTGGCACGGCCGAAACCGACGACGGCTTCTCGATCCCGCTCCCCGTTATCCTCGGTTCACTCGGCGTACTCGGGGCGCTCGGCCTGATCGGTGGGTCGATCCTTGGCCTCAAATCTCGCCGCCGCACCAAGCTGCTGAGCGAACACGCGACCGAGAATCGACGGCTGGTCGCCGAAGCGTGGCTTACCGCTCAAGACGACCTCTCGATGACCGGCATTGTGCCGGTGGCAGCCGAGACGCCGCTCGAATACGCCCGGCGAGCAGGAAGCCAGCTTCCGTCGGTACAACCGCAGCTCGCTACGCTCGCAACCTTGGTCACCAGTACCAGATTTGGCCAGAGCGACCCCACCGCAGACGACGTGCAAGCGGCGAAAGCGGCAGCTGCATCGATTGGGCAACAGCTCGACAACAGCGTCTCCTGGGTCGACCGCTCAAAGTATGCGCTCGACCCCCGCCCGCTCTTCCCCGAAAAGTCCTCGGTGCAGACTCGCTAGTTCCACGAGATCTCGCTAGTTACCGCGGTACCAATTTTGCTGGGTGTCTCGCGAAGGTTTCGCTAGGTCCGGCGAGTTATTCGGCGTCGTCGGTTTCTTCTTCTTCGCCCTCGTAGTCGCGACGAAACTTGTCGCGCATGCGGTCGCCCGCCGAGCCGAAGTAGTCCCGCATGCCAGCGCCCCGCACGTTCTGGGTCATCTGATCGAATCCGACCCGGCCGAGCCGGCGAAGGTTCCGTTCGAAGAAGAACGCAGAGCCCAGCATCATCAAGAAACCTACGAAGGAAACCAGGTAGTGCACCTGAAGCGTGAACAACATGAATGCCGCGCCCGCAATGAAGCCGACGGTGGCCCACTTGAGGTTCCGGAAGGCGTGGGTGTACACGGTGGTTGAGCCGACCTCGCGCGCAAGCGCCGGGTCAGACTCATAGAGCTGCTGCTCGATCTCGCTGAGGATTCTCTGTTCATCCTCGGAAAGCGGCACTCATCCTCCAAAACCAACGGACATCTGGACTTCTCTATCATCGCACATGGCGAAAGTTAAACCAACGCGTTCTCGATCATAAACGGCGTATTGGGCGCGAAATTTACTCATTCAGGCCTGTTTCGTCGGGCCCCCACTGCTGATCGCCCTGCTGTTTGGGCCGCAGACCGTCGGCCGTTGCCAACACTGCGGGTCCAATCGCGTCGGCTCCGAAGCGAGCTCGGATCGAGTCGATGGCGGCATCAGCGTCGGTTCGGCGCTCGGCTGGCTGCGTATCGAGGCCAAGGGTGAGTTGTCGGGTGGTGTCCTCGGTGAGCGATTGTACGCCCACGCCGAGAAGCCGCACCCCTGCACCCACGTCGACCTGGTCGAGAAGCGTTTTCGAGAGTCGAAGAATCTCGCTGCCCGAGTCGATGGCGGTGGGCACGGTGATCGACCGGGTGATGGTGGTGAAGTCGCCGAAGCGAACTTTGATGGCCACGGTCCGGCCGGCGATGCCGCCGCTACGCAGTCGCGAACCAACTGCGTCGGACATTCGTACGAGTTCGCGGTCGAGTGCGGTTCGCTCGAACAGGTCGTGGGCAAAGGTCTCCTCATGGCTCACCGACTTCGTCGCGGCATTCGACACAACCGAGCGTGGGTCGCGAGCGTGGGCCAGTTCGTGCAGATGCCGCCCGCTGGCTTTCCCCACACTGGCCATCACTGTTTCGACCGGTAGTGCCGCGAGGTCGGCGACCGACTCGACCCCAATTCGTTGAAGCTTTTCGAGCGTGACCTTGCCGACACCCCAGAGGGCCTTCACCGGAAGCGGATGAAGAAAATCGAGTTCGGTGCCGGGTTCGACCACCTTCACGCCAAGGCCTGGCTTTGGCCCTTGGCGCGTCACCAGGGGTTTCGCTGCCTCTGATGCCAACTTCGAGAGGAACTTCGTAGTGGCCGCTCCGACCGAGCAATACAGGTTCTCCTCGGCGTACACCGCGTCGCGAATCTCGCGCGCGATTACTGCGGGCGGACCAACACGCCGGATTGTTCCAGCCACATCGAGGAACGCTTCGTCCAACGACAGCGGTTCAATCTCGGGGGTGTAGCGGCCAAAGATCGCCATCACCCGTTTGGAGACTTCGGCGTAACGGGCGTGGTTGCCGTGAAGAAACACCGCATCGGGGCACAACCGGCGGGCACGAGTCGACGGCATCGCCGAGTGAACGCCGTAAGAACGTGCTGCATAGGATGCCGCAGCGACCACACCACGGGCACCGGCGCCGCCCACGATGACCGGCTTGCCTCGCAACTCGGGGCGGTCGAGGAGTTCCACCGACACATAGAAGGCGTCCATATCGACATGCAGGATCGACGGAAGATCCCGCTTGTTCATGAATCGACGCGCTGAACGGTGGCCTCGGTGAGCTTTTTTCCGAAGACCTCATACACAAACGGGCCAGCTGCTGAGCCTTCCAAGTCGGCCGCATCCAGGTAGGTAAGAAACGGCTCGCGCACCCAAACCGGCGCATCGGAAAGCAGCTCGGCGCAGCGCTGCGTTGAACACCATTGAGCCTGCTCAACAATGTTGTCAGGATCGTCGATCTCGATGGAGCCCGACCAGCCAAGCGCAGGAAAGCAGTTCACGGTGAGGTGCATCTCGAGATCGACGAAGCGAACGGTTACCTCATAAGCCTCGGCACCCCACGCCGACACGGATAGGCCGGTCTCCTCAACCACCTCGCGGGTGAGGGCCTCGACCGGCGTTTCGCCCTCGTCGACAACGCCGCCGGGTGGTGACCAGTCGATCGAGTTGTTGCGGCGACGGTTCGCGACGAGCAGGTAGGTGTCGTCGGACACGATGATCGAGCTGGCGACTGCCCACTGCTTCATGGGCCGAGCTTACTCTGCTGTTCTTCGGGCTGTTTCTCGGGCAGGCCTACCGCTCGACCTGGTCCTCGCCGGGCCCTGCGATCATCACAGCATCGCCGATGTCGAGAGGAATTTCGTCGCCGATTGTTGCGACCGGTTCGGACCGAACCAGCACCAGGCCCCCGACGGCGGTTACTCCAACCAGAATCCCCGCAAGCGGAACAACGATGCGCTCGCGTAACCCTCGCGAAGCTCCGGTGACAGCACTCGATGATGTGGTCATCATGGATGTGAGCTGGCTTTCGATGTTGACTCGCTCCGATCCGAGGGCGTGGGCAAGAACTCCGACGTCGAGCTCGCGAAGTGGTACCGGTGTTCCGGGCGCCATCTCGCGAAGTGCGTAGACCAGGGCCAGATACCGGGCTAGAACGTCGTCGTCGCCGACGGCTACCTGATGGTCCGAAGCCGAAATCCAACCCTCGTCGAGGTCGATTATGAGCTCAGAGCGCTGGGGCGTGAGTCGTTCGACGTCGATCTCATAGGCAGCGGCCAAGGTTTCCAGCAGCGAGTCATCGAGCCGAGCTCTCCCCTGCTCGGCATCTTCGAGGAGCGCAGCGGAGAGGTTCGTTGCCTTGCTCAGCTCGACGATCGACCGACCAAGACCAGCACGTTGGTCGCGGAGCACGCGACCGAGTCGGCTTGGGGGAACAAGGAGTGCAGAGTCAGAGAATCCGGACGACATCGACTCCTATCGACCAGCGTCAGTCCGATATAAGCCAAACGGCCTATGAGCGGCTTTGCAGGTGGCGCCGGTTTCAGGCCGAACGTTCGACGACTTCGGCAGAACCAGGCACGAACTCGATCGTCGGCTTCGGTGATCGTTTGGCGAGACGATCACGCAGCCCCCACCAGGTCACTAAGCCAAGGGCCTCGACAACGATGTGGCTCGACATCTTCGACTCACCAAGCTGGCGATCGCGGAAGGAAATCGGAACTTCGGTGATGGTTCCGCCCAACATATGCACCCGGTAGGCCATCTCGATCTGAAACGCATAGCCGTCGGCTCGAACTCGGGTGAGGTCGATTTCGTCGACCACGCTCGACCGATAGGCCCGGTAGCCCGAGGTGGTATCGATGGCGTCGAACCTCAGAATCTTCTTGGCATAGAGGTTGCCCCAGAGCGAGAGCTTGCGACGGTGCCACGACCATGACGGAATGGATCCGCCAGGCACATACCGGCTGCCGATCGAAAGCGCAGCCCCACGCTTGACCCCAGCGACGATAACCGGCAGCGCGGCCGGGTCGTGGGACATATCCGAATCCATCTCGACCAGGATGTCGTAGCCCTGCTCGATGCCGAGGCGAAACCCCAACCGGTACGCACTTCCCAGCCCCTGCTTACCCGACCGCCGGATCACCTTGATGTTGCCAAGTTCATCGGCAAGCTCATCGCCGAGATCTGCGGTGCCGTCGGGGCTTCCGTCGTCGATCACCAGTACCGACGCGTCAGGAATCGCCAACCGCACGCTGCGGAGGACGGTATCGAGGTTGTCAGCCTCGTTGTATGTCGGGAGAATGATAAGGGTTCGCACTACTAGTCTTTTCGGCACCGTTGGCCAGAACTGCAGCAATCGTAGTGCCGAAGCCCAATCCGCGCGGCTTCCGAACGCCTGCTGGGTGCCGATCCGACCGTCGTTCCTCGGTATCGTTTAGGGGTGACCGACAAACCGGCCCCAAAGCTCCCCGATCTGCCCACGGTTTCCGCTGGCCCCAGCGGTTTGCAGTCGGCCGCACCGCCCGTGTCGGCGCGGATCCTCGCCGTCGCTGCGATCATTATCAGCGGTGTCTGCGGAGGACTGATCGGGTATGCAGTTACCAACCTGCAATGCGACGAAGATTGCCCATGGATCGCGACGGGTATCGGCTCGGCCGCTGCGATTCTGGCCGCGATCGGCGTGGCCATCGTGGCCGTACTTACCCTGCGGGCAATGGCCGAATGGAATGCGCAGAAAATTGCCGACGACCTTGCCAAGCAGACCTCGTGACCGATTCATCCAGAAGCGAAGCCACCACTGGGCAGTCACCTGAGCCGGCACAACTCGTCAGCTTGGCGGTCGATCTCGTTTCGCAGATTGCGCCCCGGCTGGTCGAAGCTCGAACGGCCCAGGCCGATGGCACCGCATCGATCGGCGTGTCGACGAAGAGCACCGCAAATGATCTGGTCACCGAGATGGACGAGTGGACCGAGAAGACTCTGGTCGAGGGCCTGCTTCGTGCTCGCCCAAATGATGGTGTGCTCGGCGAAGAGGGTTCGTCGATTGCCGGGACCAACGGTGTCCGTTGGGTAATCGACCCGATCGACGGCACCACCAACTACTTCTACGACCTTTCCGGGTATTCGATTTCGGTCGCGGCACAGATCGACGGCGTCACCGTTGGCGCGGTGGTGGCCGATCCGGTCCGCGACGAGGTGTTCACTGCAACGCTCGGTGGAGGAGCGTTCCGCAACGGCCAGCCAATCACTGCCTCGTCAAAGGACGATCTGGCAACGGCGCTGATCGCAACCGGATTCAACTACGACCACGCCGTGCGACTTCGCCAGGCAACCTCACTCGCGTCGATCCTTCCGAAGGTGCGCGACATCCGTCGTGTCGGCGGCGCAGCCGTCGACATCTGCCTCGTGGCATGTGGTCGTGCCGACGCTCACTATGAAGAGGGTTTGTCGATCTGGGATGTTGCTGCCGCGGCCCTCATCGCGACCGAAGCTGGAGCTGCTCACACCGAGTTCGGCGGACAGCCAGACAAGCCCGGCCTGACAGTGATCTCCAGCCCGGGCATCCATGACGACCTCATCGCGCTCCTTCACGAGGCCGGAGCCATCATCGTCGACAACTAACGGCGCCCAATTGTTTCGAGGGGTACTTCCTTCGAGTCGCACAAAGTGCCACCATGGCGCTTGTGGATATCCGTATTCTCACCGTTGAAGACGACGACGGCATTCGAACCGCAGTGAAGCTTGCGCTCGAAGACGAAGGTTGGGAAGTCGTCGAAGCCGACAATGGCGAGGACGCGCTTGCGCTCTTCACCAAGACTCCGACCGATGTTGTCCTCATCGACATCATGCTTCCGGGCATCGATGGCTTCGAGGTTTGCCGGTCGGTCCGCAAGAACAGTGATGTGCCGATTGTTATGGTTACGGCCCGCGCCGACACCCATGACGTGGTTGCTGGCCTCGAGGCTGGCGCCGACGACTATCTCACCAAACCGTTTGCTCCAAAGGAGCTGTCGGCTCGTATCCGAGCGCTTCTGCGGCGGGTTCGGCCCAGCGATTCGGGCAGCCATCTGGTGTTCGGCGATCTCGAAATCATCGCCGACGAGGGTGTTGTCCGAAAGGGCGGCGAAGAGGTCCACCTCACCAAAACCGAGTTTCGGCTCCTGGTTGAGTTGGCAACCACTCCGGGCCGGGTCTACTCACGCGAAGTGCTTCTCGAACGAGTCTGGGAGTACGGCTATTTCGGCGACGGTCGACTCGTCGACGTACATATTCGCCGACTTCGCACCAAGATTGAGTCCGATGCGGCAAATCCACAGCATGTGGTTACGGTCCGAGGACTTGGCTACAAGCTCCAAACCTGACGCAATGTCCCGCTCTGCGGCGAGTCAGATGCGTCCATGATGTTTCGCCGCCTGGGCCTTGGAGCGCGCATCAGTTTGGCGTTTGCTCTTGGCGGCCTGGTGCTATCGGCCTTCTTGGCTTTTGCCACCCAGGGCCTCACCCGCGAGGTTCTGCTTCGCCAGCGTGAAAACGCAGCCCTCGACCTGGTCCTCAACAATGCGCAGCTCGTGCAGAGCCAGCTTACCGAAGAGACCGATCCGGCCGAACTGATCAACATCGTCGGTGCGCTCCAGACCAGTTCGTCGCGGCCGCTGATGGAGGTTGACAACGTCTGGCAGGGCGACGGTTCTGGCGAGTTCACCCAGGAGGACGTGCCGCTTCGGCTTCTTGATCGGGTGTCCTCCGATGGCGCCGGCGTTCTTCGTACTCAACTCGACAGCGAAATGGTCATCATCTTTGGCGTGCCGCTGCCCGAAGACAGCGCCACCTACTACGAGGCTGCATCGCTCGCCGAGACCGAGAGCAACCTTGGCACACTCCAGATCATTTTGTTTGGTGCCGCGCTGGCAACCACGGTGCTGGCTGCACTGCTTGGTCGTTACGCAAGCTCGCGAATGTTACGGCCGCTGCGCGACGTATCCGAAGCCGCCGAGGCAATCGCTGGTGGTCGACTCGACACCCGACTCGATCAGCAGGTGGCTCCCGAACTGGCGTCGCTTGCAAGTTCGTTCAACGACATGGCCGGAGCGCTTGAAACCCGAATCGAGAAGGACGCACGCTTTGCCTCTGAGGTCAGCCACGAGCTTCGATCGCCGCTGATGACTTTGGCTGCGTCGATGGAGGTACTCGAGAACAACCGCCCACAGATGCCCGAACGCGCGGTCACCGCTGTCGACCTGATGTCTTCCGATATCAGCCGGTTCCAAACCCTCGTCCAAGACCTACTCGAGATCTCGCGATTCGATGCCGGTAGCGCCGCGCTTCAACTCGAACCGGTTGCTATCGCCGAGTTTGTCCGCCAAACCATCAAATTCAGTGAACAAGACATCCCGGTCGAAATCCCGCCCAAGGCCGAAGAACTGGTCATCGACGCCGACAAACGGCGTCTTGCCCAAGTCATGTCGAACCTCATCGAGAACGCTCGAAAGTACGGCGGTGGCGCCACCCTCATTGCTGTGTCTCCCATTGGCCGCCGGGTTCGAATCGCCGTTGGCGACGACGGGGCCGGTGTGCCGGTGGCCGAGCGAAGCGTGATCTTTGACCGGTTCTCCCGCGGAAGCGCTGGCGGACGACGCGGCGCCGACACCGGTGTTGGACTTGGGCTCTCGTTGGTCGACGAGCATGTACGTCTGCACGACGGACAGGTCTGGGTGACCGATCGACCCGATCAGGACCACGGCGCTTGGTTTGTGGTTGAGCTTCCGATCTCGCTCGATCACCTTCGTGAAGAGGCCGATTCGTTGTGATCCGCCTCCTGATTCGTCTCGCGCTTATCGTGATGGCGCCCATCCTGCTGGTGACCGGCTGCGGGATTCCCGAGGACGCCGCCGTCCGCCCGATCGACAACGATGCGCTGCCCGAGGGTCTTCGCCCCTTCGAACCGGTTCCCACCACCACCGAAGCTCCAAACCCCGGGTTTCCGGTGAGCATCTTCTTCTTCCGCGAGGACGAAGACGGCGGCGACCCTGAGTTGGTGGCTCGAACTCGCCTAGTACCTCAGCCAAGTGTTGAGGCAGCACTTCAGGCCTTACTTTCGGCCGACCCCACCGAAGAGGAAGAGGCCCTTGGACTTCGTTCGCTCTTCGGTTCAGCACTCCCCGAAGATGACCCCATCGAACTCATCGGAACCAGCGTCAACCGGTCCCGCGCCCTCATCCGGATCGATCTGTCTCGGGTGCCGGCCATTACCGGTGCGGCATCGCCGGTGCCCTGGGCTCAGCTTGTCTTTACCGCCACCCAGCAATTTCGCGAGGGCATCGAGTTCGAGCGGGTGCGATTTGTTGTCGAAGACGTGCCCGTGCCGGTGCAGATTCAGGCCGGAGAAAGCGAAGCTGGACGACCGGTGTTCCGAGCGGACTACTCGAGGTATGACCCCGAGGTTGTCGACGGTTAGCTCGCTTGCTCGAACTACTCGGACCAGTCGACCGATAACGGTCGGCCGGTGTCACGGTTCATGATGCGAAATCGGTCGGGAAGATCAAGACCTAACCCGCGGGAGGCAATCGGTGCTTTGGCGGCCGGAACCCGTCGGCTCCCCACTTGGAGAAGACGTGGCTCAGGAATGGTTCCGTCCTCGACCAACCGAGCACATTCGCGACAGAACAGCACTTCCATCTCCACGTTCCCCGCATCGATCGAGGCCGGTACCGTGCCTGGCCGGTGGTCAGGATCAAAGAAGCACGAACCCTCGCGGGACCGGATGGTCGTTCGAGAAGATGCAACCCGCTCATCGCCAATGAGCATCGAACCGGTCCGAGGCTCGGCCGGCGCAGGACGGCCATCGATGCGAGCTTCGATCCATTCGAGCCGCCAGCGGAGTCGATCGACCCGATCCTTCATCGCAGCCATGTCGGCTCCGTTGTCGACTGCATCAAGCTGAGACTCGAGTTCGGTGAACTCGACGCTGGCCTCGTCGTACCGGATCTGCAGGTCGTCCGAATCGCTGATCGCCACCGGGTCGTGCAGATCAAAGACCATCTGGGCCACACCACGTATCTCGTCGCCGAGTTCGCTCCGAGCGTCCTCAAGATTGCGGCGACGGAGCTGCCGATTCCGCAGCGTCCACAAAGCAAAACCAATCATCACCACCGCCACTGCGGCGACAATCAAAAACGCGACACTCGTGTCAGACACGAGTGTCACGCGAAGAACTGCTGGGCGACGCTGTAGAGCTCGTCGGAGACGTACTTCAATTCGGCAACGCACTCGGTGAGGGGCAGCGGTTGAATGGACGCGGCGTTGAGCGACACCATATGGCCGAACTTCTTGTCATGCACCGCATCGATGGCGGCCACACCAAAGCGGGTACTGAGGACCCGGTCGAACGGCGTGGGTGTGCCACCGCGCTGCACGTGACCAAGCGTCGTCACCCTCGTCTCAAGGCCGGTTCGGGCCTCGATTTCGCGTCCGATGAGATGCCCAATGCCACCCAAGCGAATATGCCCGTACTCGTCGATTTCTTCCTTCGGAAGCTCGATGGTGCCCTCGATGGGCTTGGCGCCCTCGGCGACGACAACAACCGACGCGTAACGATTGCTGTCGTGGCGACGAACGAGCGACGCACAAACTGCCTCAATGTCGAAGGGGTGCTCGGGTATGAGGGTCATCGTGGCTCCCCCGGCGATTCCCGACCAGGTGGCGATGTGTCCGACATGACGGCCCATCACTTCACAGATCATCACTCGATCGTGGGACTCGGCAGTGGTGTGGAGCCGGTCGATGGCGTCGGTGGCGATAGCTACGGCGGTATCGAACCCGAAAGTACGTTCGGTGCCGCCGATGTCGTTGTCGATGGTCTTGGGTACGCCGACGATCGGGACGCCCTCGTTGTACACGGCGAGCGCGGCCGAGAGGGTGCCTTCGCCACCGATAACGATGATGGCCTCAAGGTCGTTGGCTTCCATGGTGGCGCGAACGCGATCCATGCCATCGTCGTACATAAACGGCTGGATCCGAGATGTGCCGATGATGGTTCCCCCGCGCGGAAGGATGCCGCGGCATGCTTCGATGCTGAGTTCGGTGAACTCGTTGTCGAGAACTCCCCGCCAGCCGTCGTGAAAGCCAATGACTCGGTCGCCGTAGTGCTTCTCGGCCTTCCGAACCACGCCACGGATGACTGCATTGAGCCCGGGGCAGTCGCCGCCTCCGGTAAGTACGCCCACATTCATTGGATGGCTCTCTTCACTGGATTGATAACCCCTTTGGTTTCGAATCCACCATCTTAGTGGCGGGAAGCCGACCGGATTGGGAGATACGGTAGGGCGTTCGAGCTACTGGAGGATGAAGCTGTGGCAATCATTGTTTCTATCGACGCTGGAACGACGGGTGTCCGCTCGTTTGCGGTCGACGAATCGGGCACACCGGTGGGTTGGGCGTACCGGGAATTCCCGCAGTACTTCCCCCAGCCTGGGTGGGTCGAACATGACCTCACGGAGATCTGGGACGCCATCGTCGCCACCCTTTCCGAGCTCGTGGCCAAGCTCGATCAGCCAATCGCCGCCCTCGGCGTTACCGACCAGCGCGAGACGGTTGCGGTGTGGAACAAAACCACGGGTCAGCCCCTCCATCGAGCCATCGTTTGGCAGGATCGCCGAACGGCCGCTCGATGCGACCAGCTCGAGGCCGACGGCCACCTCGATCTGGTTCGATCGCAGTCGGGATTGGTACTCGACCCCTACTTCTCGTCGTCGAAGCTCGAATGGCTGTTCACCGAAGCAGGAATTGCCAACACCCCCGATACGGCCTTTGGCACCATCGACTCCTGGGTTCTGTGGAACCTCACCGGTGGCGCCGAACACGCAACCGAGCCATCCAACGCCAGCCGCACCATGCTGTTCGATATTCGCTCGATGACTTGGTCCGATGAGCTGACCGATCTCTTTGGAATTCCGACGTCGTGCCTTCCCGAGGTACGGCCGTCGAGCGGGCGATTTGGGGTCACCGCCGAGGGTCTTCCCATCCCGGCTGGGATTCCGGTGAGCGGAATGGCCGGCGACCAACAGGCCGCGCTGTTCGGCCAGGCGTGTTTCGAACCCGGCATGGCTAAGAACACCTACGGCACTGGTTCGTTTGTGCTGATGAATGTGGGCGATACGTGTCCCGACCCCGTCGAGGGCCTGCTCACTACCATTGGCTGGCAGTTGGCCGACGGCAGTGTGACCTATGCGCTCGAGGGCGCAGTGTTCGTTACTGGCGCGGCGATCCAATGGCTGCGCGATGGGCTGGGTATTATAGACGATGCTTCCGAGATCGGGCCACTGGCAGCAAGCTGTGACGACACTGGCGGGGTCTATGTGGTTCCGGCATTCGCCGGCTTGGGCAGCCCCTGGTGGGACCCTTACGCCCGCGGCACCATTGTGGGTCTCACCCGCGGCAGCGGACGCCCCGAAATCGCGCGTGCAGTTGTCGAGTCGATGGCCTACCAGTCACGCGACGTGGTCGACGCCATGGGGGCGGCGTCGGGTCGAACGATCAAGGATCTACGGGTCGACGGCGGAGCATCGGTCATGGACCTGCTGCTTCAGTTTCAAGCCGATCAGCTCGGTGTTCGGGTCCGTCGGGCCAAGGTGCAAGAGACCACCGCCCTCGGCACGGCCTATATGGCCGGACTCGCCGAAGGTGTTTGGTCGAGCACTGACGAACTCGCCAGCTACTGGGCCTCGCAAGGCGAGTTCGACCCGGCGGGAGACGCCGACGCAGTTGAAGCTGGCTACGGCAACTGGCGTCGTGCCGTCGAGCGATCGTTGGGCTGGGAACAGCAGTAGACCCTCGCCCGGAAACCGAGCGAGGAACGCAGCTACCGGTTTACGTCGGTCAATCGAAGAACGCGCGCACCGTCGCCCAGACTCGACGCCCAATCCACAATGAGCCGAGCGGGGTTGAACCAAATCACCTGCAAGCCTTCGCTTGCTCGCATGAAGTCCACCAGCACCGACGTTTGGGCCGCAATATCAAGGACCGACAACGGTTGGTCGAGCACCGCAGGAAGCGGTGTCGAAGTCGCAGCTCGGAGATTCTCGAAATGCTCGGCCACGATTTGTGCCGCGGTAGGAGCATCGACAGGTACCCAATCGGTCGGCTCCTCGGCCCGAGCTAACTCGTCGGCTTTCGATGCCGCTAAACCTTCGAGCCGCGAAAGCTGACGTTCGAGGATTGCGGTCTGTTCCACCGCCAGCGAGTGATCGAGTTGGGCTCCAATATTGCGATCAAACGACGCTTCGGACGCTTCGAGGATGCTCACCATCAGATCGATTCTTGGATCCTTGGCCGGAGCTTCGACGCCGTCGTCAGCATGACCAAGGGTTTGATCGAGGCGCAGGATCTCGGCCTCGCAGGCTCGCCGAAGACTTTCGAGCTCATCTGCTCCTTCGGCCATCTCTTTCGCAACGTGCTGCCAGTCGAGACCGATCTGGATCAGCTCGCCGGGGGCGAGATCGTCAAGGTCTTCAAAGCCAAGCGCCTCGAGAACGGCCGTGAGGCTGTGTCGACTTTCAATGACCTCCCCCGAAGCACGCTCGCCGCCTTGCACTCGGTGCGACCGCAGCGCGGTTTCGATGTCATCGCACTCGCCGAGCAGTTCGAACGTGTCGGCCGCGATACGGTCAAGTTCACTCGTGGCCGCAGCAAGTTCCTCGTCGGATTCGAATTCCTTGGTGAAGTCGTCCCAACGGCGTTGCGTGTCGATGAGATCGCGGCGGGCAAGGTCGAGTTCGCGGGAAGATCCGGTACTACTCGAGTCAAACGCACCCTCGAGCATGAACTCGGCCCAGGTTGCGAAGCCGAGTCGGTCGAGAATCCGTTGTTCGGAGCGTCGAGCAACGATGAGTTCGGGCCGGTAGATGCTTGCTCGACCGGTGACCCGAGATTCTGCCTCGACCACGCGGTCGTGAGCTTCCTCGAGGAGAGCAATGTCGTCCGAGGAGATTCGTGGCTGGACGCTCTTTTTCTCGTTGGCCTTGTCGAATCGTGCAATCGAGGCCTCGAGACGAGCCGCCAGCTGTTCAAGGTCGCCATGTGAAGCTTCGAGTCGGGCGTGAGCGGTCTCGAATCGAGCCTGGGCCCGAGACCAGTCGTCGGCAAGTACTTGCGCGGTCAGCGAGACCGAGCTGGGACTTGCCACCGAATCACGCATGCGAGCGAGCGCTACCCGAAGGACACGGTCGCCGTCGGCACCGAGCCATGCGGCGCGAGATTCGAGGGCCTGTGAGAGGTTGGTAAGCGATTCCCGGCGCAAGCGGATCTTGTCGAGGTTGACCAGGGTGGCCTGACCAGGTTTCATTCCGAGCTGTGCTTCGAGGTCGGCAACACTGCCGGCAACATCGGCGAGCGATCTGGAAGCCGAGGGGTCGATTCGGTTCTGGGCTGCGTCCAACGCGTCGCTGAGTTCGCCACGGTAAAGCTTGGCTTCGATAATCGCTTCGTTCACCTCGTCAACCTGGGCCGCAAGTGCGCGGCGAGAGGCCTCGTCGGTTTTGATGACCGGGGTCAAGAAGCTCTGGTGGGTCAGTACGGGTTTCGCATCTTCAGCACCGGGCGGAACTGGTGCGACGCCGTGTACAGCAATCTCGTTATCGGCGATGCCGACCACTGTGGCGAGGTCGATGGGTTGCGCGGTGAGCACCGCATTGAGCGCAATGCACAGCTGCAATTGATCCGCGTCGCTGAGACCGGTAACCACGGTCAGCTTTGGGTGGAACTCCAGATCGGGCAGAGCCGGGTCCGGGTTCGCAATTCGTACGATCCTCACCCTCGTAATATCGGCCAAAAGACCCAGATTTCCAGCCGTTATGTCGCAGAATCGGCATTTCGGACTCGACGACGGTCGCTGACCTGCTGGGTTGGGTCAGCGGTGGCTTTGCGGCTGACGCTGCGCTACGGCTGGCTTTCGACCCGCTGTTTTAGTTCGTCGAGCGCGGTATGGATGATTTTGGTCTCGGCCCGACGCTTCACGAAGCCGGGCAGCGGAACAGCCAGGTCGACGTTGAGGTCGTAGGTAACTTGGGTGGTGTTGGGGTCGCCATCGACTGCTGCAAACTCATATTCGCCATCGAGCCGGGCCATCACGTCGCCGCGCATGAGCCGCCAGGAAATTCGGAGCGGGTTCGAGCCGTAGTTGTACCGCAGCACGTAGTGCGTGCTGCGCCCCATTGCTGCAGCCCGAAACTCAACCTCGCTGCCCCGGCCAAGCTCGTCGGTGGTGAGAACCTTGCTTTCCTTGATGTCGCCTGCCCAATCGGCATAGCTCGCATAATCGGCTGCCAATTCGAAACACCGTTCGGGCGATGCATCGATGGTGATGTGTTGGGTGGTGTGATCAGACATAAGGCTCTGAGTTCAGCTGGAAGGTCGGGAAGTTCTTTGAGATTAGCAACAACTTACGTGCTGGCGCGCGGTTCGAACTCGCCGTTCTGTGCTCCCCAAAGACCGGCGACGCCAAGGCCAAACATCGCCACCAGGATCCCGAACGCCAACGAGGTAAACGGTCGCATCGATGCGGTGGTGAAGCCGACCACCACCTGCAAAAACAGCGAGGCCATGAAGCTTCGCTGCACCGCCTTCGGGGCGCTTCCGGCCAGAAAGAACAATCCGCCCATGCCAATGGCATCGTGGCGACTGCGGTTGATGGCCACTGCGAGTCCCCACAGACAGGTGATGATTCCGGCTGCGAACAGCACCAAGGCAACGATGGCCGCCGGTAGTTCGAACACGGTCACCTCGAGAGAAGCCGGTATTGCGGTAGCGCAAAACAGCACGGTGCCGACCCACGAAAGCTTTGCAAGCAGTGGCATCAATGCGCTCCTGAAAACGACTGAAGCGCATCGTCGAGGCGCTTCGCGAGTACGTCGTAGTCGAATTCGGCGACCGCACGGCGGCGAGCTTGGTCTCCATAGCTCCGCCGTAGTTTGTCGTCGTCGAGTAGCGCACCGAGTTCGGCGGTGAGTGCAGATACGTCGTTGGGGTCAGATATCACCACACCTGTTTCCTCGTGTGCCACCGCTTCGTGCGCTCCCCCACTTGCTCCGGCGACCTGCGGAATGCCGGTGGCTGCGGCTTCGACAAACACGATGCCAAAGCCCTCTTGCTCGAGACCCATCCAACGCACCCGCGACATCATCGCAAAGAGGTCAGCGGCACCGTACAACGCCGGCAGCGAAGCATCCGGCACCCGGCCGAGGAAACGAACCGGGGCATTGAGGCTCGCGGCAAGCCGCTCAAGCCGTTTGTGGTCGCGACCGTCGCCGGCGATGACGCCCAGCACGTTTGGGTGGTCGACGGCCAAGCGAGCGACCGCTCGAATTACGGTGTCGAAACCTTTGCGGGGTACGAGCCGACTGACACCAAGAATCACTTGGGCGTCGTTGGGGAGATCGAACTGGTCGCGTGTCGCTTTGCGCTCGGCCGGAGACAACGGCTGGAAACGCTGCGTGTCGACGCCCGGCGGAATGATGACCGTGTTGAGCGGGCGCTGCGCCGCCAGTTCGGCCTCGGCAGCCGGGTAACCGCCAGCGGCGATAGCCAGACCGGAACCGCGCAAGGTCCGGCGAAGTACGTGGCTGCTGAGCGGTAGGCGCCCGGGGATCGTGACCTCGGCGCCATGAAGCACGACGGCGTAGGGCAAGTCGAGGTTGGGACCGAGAGCTCCCAAAGGCACGGCGGGGTCGAGCACCACAAACTCGGCTCCGACCTCGGCGGCCAAGGTATTGATTCGCTTCAGCAGCACCGGGTTGGGCAGAAGAAACGGTTCGGGCGAACGCTCGATGCGGAAGTCTTGTTGGGCGTCGAACGCATCGCTGCCGGCATAGGGGGTGGTGTAGACCGCCACGTCGTCGGCCGGTAGCCGACGCCAGAGTTCCCAAAGGTAGGCCTGAATACCGCCGAGTTTCGGCGGGAAGTCGTTGGTAACCAGAAGATGACGCGGCATCAGGCCGGCACGTCCCATCGGGCCAACTCGACCTGCACCATCGGGTCGGGGTCGGCCAGCAGCGGTGTGGCGAGTTCGAGCAAACCCAACTCGCCTGCCGCCCACACGGCGTGGGCTCGTACCACTGCCGATTCGCTCGTGAGCGCTGCAACGACCAGCTTTTTCGCGCCCTCGAGATCGGCCCGGCCGACATTGGCCAGAACAACCAATGCGTTGCGCCGAAGGTAGTTGGGATCGCGGCGCGCGATGTACCAACGACCGTAGGTGGCGAGCAGTTCATCGTCCTCGGCAGTGAGAACGTGACGGAGATCGAACCACACTGCTGCGGCTTTAGCGCTGGAGAGCGACTGTTCGCGTATGGCCCGGCGTTCGGTTGCCCGATTCGGCGGACATACTTCCTGGCAGTCGTCGCACCCGTACAGCCGGTCGCCCAACGCTCGGCGGAACTCCACCGGAAACTCACCATCGTCTTGCACCAGCCACGCTAAGCATCGACGGGCATCGACCACCCCAGGTGCAACGATCGCTGCGGTGGGGCAATCATCGATACACCGGGTACAGGTGCCGCACCCATCGGCCACCGGCTGCTGACTTACGGGCAACGGAGCGTCGGTGAGCAACGAACCGAGCACAAACCAGCTTCCTTGCCCGGGCAGCAACACGTTGGCGTTCTTGCCATACCAACCCAGGCCCGCGCGGTAGGCAGCTTCGCGGTCGACCAAGGCGTTGTCATCGACCAATATCCGGGTTCGCCAGCCGTCGGAGCGCAGGGATGCAGCGATTGCTTCGAGGCCATCGGCGAGCGCCTGATAGTGGTCGTCCCAGACGTAGCGGGCCGCTCGGGCTTGCAGACCAGCGGCTTGGGCCGGGTCGGCTTGGAGATACCCCTTGGCCGCGACGACCAGGCTTTGCGCATGGGGCAACGCCCGCGTTGGGTCGGCCGACCGTGCGGGGTTGCGGTACGTGAAGTTCATTCCGCCGTGCAATCCCTGCGCTTTCCGTTGCTCGAGGATTGCGAGGGTGCCGTCGAAGGGTTCGGCCTTCGCTACGCCGATGGCATCGAGGCCGTGCGCGTAGCCGATCTCGACCAGTTCATCGACAACAGAAGCGGCGAGCACCGGCTAATTGTACGTTCCTAGCGGGCCTCGTGACGAAGCTCGGGAACCAAGCCAGCGTTACCGAGCATTCGGACGGCTCGGAGCTGACTCATATCAACAATCACCGCATCATCGGGCTCGCGAGAGCAGATAAAGCTCACCACGCAGTCGGCGCAGACGTCGGATTCTTGAAAGCGGCAATCGGCGCAATCGATGGTCAGAAGGTCGGGGTTCGTACTCATAACCTCAACCTAGCGACCACCTGTGACACCGAACTCCGGTCGCTACGTTGATTCAGGCGATGGTTCAGGCGTTGGTGTACGCCCGAAGTTCGTTGAGTTTGGCCAACGCCGCACCGGAATCCAGGGCTTCGCCAGCCAACCCAACCCCGTGCTCAAGACTGTCGGCGATGCCACCAACCACCAGTCCCGCTGCGGCGTTCAGCGCCACGATGTCCCGCTTTGGACCTGGGGCTCCACCAAATAGCTCGGTGGCGATCGCCGCATTGACCGAGGCGTCGCCACCCACAAGTTGGTCGGGCGTTGCAACGGCGAGACCAACCGATTGCGGCGTGATTTCGCTAGTAGTGAGGTTGCCGTCGCGGAGCTCGTGCACCACCGAAGGCCCGGTTGTGGTGAATTCATCAAGCTGATCGTGGCCGGTGACCACCATCGCGTGCACTGACCCGTTCGCTTGGAGGACGTCGATCATGCGCGCTCCCAGGTCGGCATCGGAGACGCCAATCACCTGGCGAGTCACGCGACCAGGGTTCGAAAGCGGACCGATCAGATTAAACACCGTGGGGACACCCAGCTCGGCCCGCACCCCGGCAACGAAACGCATGGCCGGGTGAAAGGTTCGGGCGAACGCGAACCCGAGCCCGCTAGATTCGATGCCACCGGCGAGCACTTGCGGGGTCACGTCGAAGGCAACGCCGAGCGCTTCGAGCAGATCAAAGGAGCCCGATGTTGACGAGGCCTTTCGATTGCCGTGCTTGCAGACACGAGCGCCAGCGGCTGCCGCCACAATGGCTGCCATCGTCGAAACGTTGAGGGCATGTTTCTGCCTGCTCGGAGCACCACCGACCCCGACGATGTCGATGGCGTCTTCGCCGACGTGTAGCGGTGTCGCCGCGTTCTGCATTGCCCGCACCAAGCCGGTCATTTCGGCAGCCGACTCACCCTTGATCCGCAGGCTCATTATGAATCCGGCAATCTGTGCGTCGGTTGCGTCACCCGCCAGGATCGCTTCCATCGCGGCCTCGGCTACTGCGGTTTCGACGTCGCGACCGGCGCTGAGTTGGCCGAGCACAGCTCGCCAACCCCCGTGCCCCTCGAGCGCGTCGGAGCTGAGAGCGGGAGGAGGAGCCGAGTCGTTCATCGGGCCATCCTAGGTTCGATGCCCGCGGAACAAGCAGAATTCGAAAGAGGGCAGAATTGCGTAACTAGGCAGACTTGCGGCGCGCCTGGCGAATAATGCGTCGGCGTTCACGTTCGGTGGCGCCTCCCCAAACTCCCGCTTTTTCTTTGTTCATGAGCGCGTAACTCAGGCAGGTGTCCTGTACGACACACGATGCGCAGGTGGCCTTGGCAAGGGCCGATGCTTCGCCATCGTCATCGGGAAAAAACACTGAAGCGTCGAGGCCACGGCATGCTGCTTGGGCTCGCCATTGCTGCAGTGGGGGCAGACGATGTTCGTCCTGTACTGAAATCATTCGAAAACTCTTTACTCCTTCGGCGCGCAAGCTCGGGCGCATGCGCAGGGCTCGAGGCAAACAATGGGGCATTCATTGGCCTCGCGGCGCCACTATTGCCGTTTTGG
>CALJDK010000001.1 GCA_938023735.1 uncultured Acidimicrobiales bacterium | reverse complement strand
CTCGATGCCGTTTTCTTCGCCGAAGGCGGAAAGAACCTGCTGGATGGATCCGGCTTCAGAGTCATCGCGCTCGGGACCGGTAACGGTCACGACGGCGGGCTCTTCATCTTCCATGGCCTCTTCATCTTCCATGGCTTCTTCATCTTCCATGGCTTCTTCGTCTTCCATGGCCTCTTCATCGCCATCGACGACGTCTTCGACCTCGTCAGCAACGTCGCTGGCGACATCTGCTGCGTCGCTACCGCAAGCGGTTGCGACGAGAGCCAAAGCTGCGAGAACACTCAACAGCATGAGCCACGGCTTAGACCGTAGGCGTGTGTCTTGAGACATACATTCCCCTCCACGGGAGTCAAGGAAACCAGCCGAATGCCAAGAATCCAATCTTATCGTTATCTGTTTTAGTTGGTTTTATGTTGGATTACAACATCGAATGTTGGTTTAGGTTGTTAATTGATTGAAATCGACCGAAGTTCTTCCCTGAATTAGCCAATCGGGCGCCATTACCGAAGGTAGCGTCTGTGTTTATGTTGGTATAGGGTTGCGATGTGTCATCTCTCAACTCGCCGGTGCCCATCACCAACGAGACCCTTTCTCAGCTCTCGCCCGCTATCTCCACGCCCGGCTACGACCGCTCGGCACTGCGGCAAGGCATTGTTCATATCGGGGTGGGCGGGTTCCATCGCTCACACCTCGCCACCTATGCCCACGAACTCTGCGAAATGGGAAACCTCGACTGGGCCATTCTCGGCGCTGGGGTCCTTCCAGGCGATAGTCGAATGCAAACCGCACTCGATGCCCAAGATGGCCTCTACACCCTCATCTCTCGCGGTCCCGATGCAACCGATGTTGCCGTCATCGGCAGCATCACCGGCTATACCCTTGCCCATCCCGATGCCAGCGAACTCATCGCTGCCATTGCCGCGCCAACCACCCAAATCGTTTCGCTCACCGTCACCGAGGGCGGCTACCCGATCGACGATGTCACCGGTCTCTATGACCCCGACTCGCCGGTAGCCGGCCCTGGCTCGGCGTTCGCCATCATCGTCGCCGGGCTCCAGGCGCGCAGCGAAACCGGCGGAAAGATCACCGTGCTCAGTTGCGACAACATCATGTCCAACGGTCACGCCGCCAAGGCGGCCACGTTGGGCGAGGCAAGCCGCATCAACGCCGACCTTGTGCCTTGGATCACCGCGAACGTTTCGTTCCCGAACAGCATGGTCGACCGCATCACCCCAGCCACTACCGACTCCGACGGAGCTTGGCTTGCCGAGACCCACGGTGCCCACGACGAGTGGCCGGTCGTGGCCGAACCATTCCGGCAATGGGTGGTTGAAGACGACTTCGCGGGCGACCGCCCGCCACTCGAAAAGCTCGACATCATCATCACCAACGACGTCGAACCGTACGAACACATGAAGCTTCGGCTCCTCAATGCCGGACACTCGTGCCTCGCCTACCTCGCCGCCCTCGATGGCATCGAAACCGTTGACGACGCAATGGCCAACCCGGCCATCCGCAAGTACGTCGCCTCATTCCTCGACAACGAAGCCAAGCCGGTGCTCCCGCCCGTGCACGGCATCGACACCGCCCAGTACAACGCTTCGCTCATCGAGCGGTTCTCGAACCCGGCCGTCGGTGACCAGATTTCCCGGCTCTGCCTCGATGGCTCCGCCAAGTTTCCCAAGTTCCTCCTGCCGACGGTACGCGCCCAGCTTGAAGCCGCAGCGGGTGGTGACCAAAGCAGCGTGAAACACAGCGCACTCGCGCTCGCCGCCTGGTGTCACTATCTCACCGGCAACGACTTCTCCGGCAACACCATCTCTATCGCCAACGACCCGCAACTCGAACTGGCGAAGAACCACGCCACCAACGCCATCGACGACCCGGCCGCCTTCCTGAGCTTCGTTCAGGTGTTTGGCGAGCTCGACACCAGCGAGGTCTTCCGGTCGGCCTTTGTCGCCGCTCATAGTACGCTCGCCTCTGAGGGTGTAGCTGCGGCCATCGCCCACGCACTCGGCGGCGATTAACTACACCGGCGTTTGACGCCAAAGGAAAGCCATGACCGATCGAGTCGCTGAAGCATCACCAGCACTCTTTCAATCTGAACGACAGCGACAGATCGTCGCCCTCACCATTCAGGGTGGCCGCGCCGAGGTTTCCGATCTCGCCGACCGGTTTCAGGTCACCACCGAAACCATTCGGCGAGACCTATCCGATCTCCAAGGCCAACGGGTACTTCGTCGAGTTCATGGCGGCGCGGTGCCGTGGGAAACCGCCGGCTTCGAACCGTTGCTTTCCGTTCGAGCCGACCTGCACGACGCGGAAAAGAATCGGCTCGCCGCCGCCGCAGTGAGCGAACTCCCCGACAGCGGGGCCATAATCATCGACTCGGGTTCGACGCTTACCACCTTCGCCCGAGCAGTCCCCGCCGACACGTCATTGCGGGTCGTCACCAACTCGCTCACGGTTGCCCAAGTTCTCGCCGAACACGAGGCGCTCGACGTCATCGTCATCGGCGGCAAGGTGCGAAAGAACACGCTGGCCATGGTCGACGCCGAGGCCATCGCTGCGGTCGAACCATTACGGGTCGACACGCTGTTCATCTCGAGCGATTCGGCCACCCCCGACAACGGCCTCACCACTCCGTACCGCGAAGAGGCGGCGCTCAAACAGGCCATGATTTCTTCGGCGCGCCGTGTGGTCGCACTGGTCGACCACACCAAGTTCCGCAACGATCAGTTCGTGCGCTTCGCCGAGTGGTCTGATGTCGATGTGCTCATCACCAACGACGAACTCGACCCCACCGTCGTCGCGGCAATCGAAACAACAGGCACCACGGTTCGCCTCGCGTGACCGTCGCAACGGCCAAGGTTCTCTCCCCGGCGCGACAACTCGAGCTTGTCGCTGCCGACGTTGCTCGAGCCGCAGCCCGCTACGTTCGCGAGCATCTTGGTCGGGCAGCGGCAGCTGGCACCAAGAGCACCCCGACCGACGTTGTTACCCACACCGACCTCGAATCCGAACGACGTATCCGCTCCGAACTCCTGCTGCGATGCCCGGGTTCATCCATCGAGGGTGAAGAGTTCGATGCGCAATACGGCGACAGTGGAATCGGCTGGATCGTCGACCCCATCGACGGCACCGTCAACTTTCTCTATGGCCTTCCTGTGGTCTCGGTGAGTATTGCCGCCACGTTGAACGGCGACGTTGTGGCCGGCGCGGTCGTCGATGTACTTCAGGGTGAGATCTTCAGCGCGACAGTCGGCGAAGGAGCGCGTAGCGATGGCGTCGACATCTTTTGCTCCGCCCCAGCCGGCATCGACCAGGCACTCGTCGGCACCGGCTTTGCCTATGATGCCGACCTTCGAGCCCGCGAGGCCGACCTCCTCACCCGAGTGCTTCCTGCCTGCCGCGACATCCGCTGCATGGGGTCGGCTGCACTCAACCTGTGCTGGGTGGCATGCGGTCGCCTCGACGGGTTCTTCGAACGACACATCAAAACCTACGACTACGCCGCTGGTGCACTTATCGCTGCCGAAGCCGGCGCCGTGGTCGAATTGCCCGACGCCAACGACACCGACCTCACGTTGGCCGCGGCTCCGCAGGTATTCGACGACCTAGGACTCCTCGTACGCGGGTCCAACCCCCGGTAACGCATCGGTCCGAAGGTCGAGCACCTTCGGCCTCTGCCGCCATATTTCGAGCAACGCCGACTCATCGACTTCGGCCCCTTCGGAAAGACGACTCGCCGCGCTCACGGCACGCCATACCGGAAGAAGATCGCCTGCGTTGTCGAGCATGGGCTCGAACACCTCAAGGTAGACCGCCCGAATGGTTTCCACCATCGGCCGAGGGAGACCCGGCATGTGAAGCGACTCGCCGGTGGGAGGTGGGGTGAGCAGGATGCTCGACCGCACCACATCGGCAACCGGGTGACCAACCGTTGCATCGAACCAGTCGATGATGACCGGCCCCGACGGACTCATGAGCACATTGCCTGGATGCAAGTCGCCGTGAAGCAACGCCGCACCCCTCGGCAACCGTCGAGCAAACCCACATGCTTCTGTGCGTTCGGCCTCACTGAGTTGCGTAACCCCTTGGATCTTTAGACATAGCCGGTCGACGAGGTCGGGAACCTCGCTCGGGATTCCCGCCTGCTGAATTCGACGGTGTACGTCGGCGAACTCTCGAGCGTACGACTTGGTCGATGTGGGGTCATCGACGATGTGCTCCAACAACGAAGAGCCATGAACGTGCTCGAACACGATGGCCGAACGGTCATCGACTTCGACGACATCAAGCACCTCGGGGACGGGCAACCCCAACGAACGGACCGCCGCCGTGCTTCGAGCCTCAAGCTCGGCCCAATGGCTCGGCACACCAGCAAGCGGGACTTTCACCACCGCACCCGAGCCATAGGCGAAGACGTTTGAGGTCCGACCCACACCCACCTTGGCTCCGATCTTCATACCGCAACGGTAGTTGCGATGTTGGCGCGATTTCGTTCAGCTCACCGGAGCCAGAAACCTTGGACTTCAGCGCCCCCGACGGAGCAAGCCTGGCCTTAGCGCCGATGGTCGCGTGGTGTGATGCCAGTAAGGAGCACTTCGGTAAGTCGGCCGGGCGCTGCTGCAAGACTCAGCGTTGCGCTGAGCCGTTTGGGGTGCCGAACCTCGCGCTGGTTGGTTTTCACCGCATCGACCGTGTCGGCGGCCACCTTCTCGGGCGATACATCGGTGAGAAGCTTGAACTGCCGGAACCGGCTCTGGGCGATATCGAACGCCGGGTGATCGGTGACCCGTTCCCACATGCCCGTCGACACCGGACCGAGATGAAGTGTGGTGACCCCAATTCCCGACTCGCGCATTTCGATACGAAGCGACTCGCTGAACCGAGTGAGTCCGGCTTTCGACGCGCAGTAGGCGGCTAAGCCCGGAGCCGGCGTCGATGCCGCTACCGACGAGGTGAACACCACATGGCCTCGGCCTCGCTCCAACATTCCCGGCAACACCTGACGGGTAAGCCGCATCGGCGAAACCAGGTTCACCGCTGACAGCTGCTCGATATGGGTCTCTTCGAGCTCTTCGACCAACGCCGACGTTTCGATTCCGGCGTTGTTGATGAGGATGTCGAGAGGCCCACCATCGGCTTCGACCCGGTCGATGAATCCGTCTACCTCGGCCGACTTGCCGAGGTCGATCGGGTAGGCGGTGCCGCCAAGCTGATTGGCCAATTGTCCGATTTCGTCCGCGCTGCGGGCGGCCAACGCCACTCGGGCCCCCTCGTTAGCAAACGCCGTGGCCATCGCCGCACCGATGCCACGCGATGCGCCGGTGATAAGCACTCGTGCTCCAGAAATGTTCATACCCGTACCCTGCCATATGTTGTGGGCCATGACTATCGAACGAATCGACTCGGCAGGCCGGGCCAGCGCCATAGTGATCCACAACAACACCGTGTACCTGTCGGGCCGGGTGGCCGAAGATCCCGAGGCCGACATCCAGGAACAGACTCGCTCAACCCTGGCCCGGGTCGACGAACTGTTGGCCAAGGCCGGCACCGAAAAACAACACGTGCTGTCGGCAACCATCTACCTACGCGACATCGCCAACCATTTCGCGTTAATGAACGAGGTGTGGAACGACTGGGTAGTAGACGGCCACCAACCAGCAAGAGCCTGCGTAGAGGCCCAAATGGCCCGAGCAGCCCTACTAGTAGAGATCTCCGTGATAGCCGCACTACCAGAGTAAAACGCGCAAACCGGTACCTGGCACCAAAACCCCCTTTCGGTGCCAGGTACCGAGACAAAACCCCTGAAATACCAACGATCACCCAAACCAGGTGCCTGGAACCAATCGCCAAAAAGGTTCCAGGCACCGGGTTGTCCGGGTCGATATCACAAGCCTCGAGGAGTCGAAACCGAGGCCGGGTGGTTGGGGCGCTGGATCGGCGATTTGCGAAGCGGCGCAGAACAAGCTGACGGATTGGGCGCAAAAGCGGAGCGGAGGTCAGCCGATACGGCGATCCCGACTGCCCGGCCGGGCAGTCGGGCTACCGTGTCACACCCCCTTGCTTTACTTCTAGGTACTGGAAGTGAGTGTTGGAGGACACGGCATGTGGAACTGGAATGTTGCGATGAAGTCGGGCGAGACAGTGAAGGTCGAGGGCGCCGATGCCTATTGCCCCGAGGGGCCGCTCACTACCTTTTTCTGCACGGGCAGTAACCGGCAGACCATCGACTCGTGGTCCACCCGCATCTCGTCATACCGCACCGCAGACATCGTCACGATCGAGCGGGCGAAAGCCGAAGCGATCGAGCTGAACGCGCCAGCAATCGAAGCCGTACCCGATCCTGCACCGGAACGTCCGGCCATCACGATCGACCTCACCGATGACTCATTTGCTGAGCGCCGATTCAGCGTGGTGGGCGGCGCCAGCTAGCTTGCTTGCAGTTACCGAAGCGAGGAGAACCATCATGCCTATCAACCCTGATGCAGCCGGAGCCGTTGGCGAACCGGGCGATTTCAGCTGGGACTCGGCCGACTCGTTGCTGTATTCGGTTGGCGTCGGTGCGGGCGCTACCGACCCGACGGGTTTCGAGCTTGAGTTCACCACCGAGAACTCGATCGATGTCGAGCAGAAGGCGCTGCCAACGATGGGTGTTGTGCTGGGGCAGGGTGCGGGAAAGAGCCCGAAGTTTGGCGACTTCAACCCGGCGATGCTGGTACACGGCGAGCAATCGATCGAGCTCCATGCACCAATTCCCGTCGCTGGCACGGCAACCAACACCACAACTGTCAAGGGCGTGTACGACAAGGGTAAAGCTGCACTGGTGGTTCTCCAGAACGATGTGACCATGGACGGCGCGCCGCTCTGGACAACCAATATGGCGTTGTTCATCCGGGGCGAAGGCGGCTGGGGCGGCGACAGCGGGCCCAAAGCCGAATGGGCCGCCCCAGATCGCGACCCCGATCACGTCGTGAGCTACGAAACCCGCATCGATCAGGCGCTGCTCTACCGGCTCAACGGTGACCGCAATCCGCTGCACGCTGACCCAAAGTTCGCCGATATGGCCGGGTTCCCCAAACCAATTCTTCATGGGCTGTGCACCTACGGATTCACCGGACGAGCGCTGCTTCATGCCATGTGCGGCAGCGACCCCGCACGCTTCGGCGGGATGGCTGGCCGGTTCTCGACCCCGGTGTATCCCGGACAAAGGCTCGACGTGAAGATCTGGGACCTTGGCGACGGCAACGCCGCGTACCAAACCTGTGTCGATGACGCCGTGGTGCTCGACCAGGGAACCCACACCTACCGCTAGTGCACGAATTTCCCGACGACTTCGCGTGGGGAACCACACAAACCTCGGTCGGCACCGAGGGGGTTGCTCTTGCCGCCGACTGGTCGCGATTCGAACAATCGGGCCGGGCCTCCGAGTCGGGCCAAGGGAACGGCTTCGGTAACAACTACATCGACGATTTTGCGCTGCTCGCCGAGTCGGGCCTTACGAGCATCCGGCTCACGGTTGAGTGGGCTCGGCTCGAACCGTATCCAGGAAGTCATAACCCGGACGCCATCGAGCACTACCGCACTATGTTCGAAGCCGCGCGCGATGCCGGTCTTTCCGTGTGGGCCACCTTTCATAACGGTTCGCTTCCCGGTTGGTTCGCCGAGGACGAGCGCGGATTCTCCGACAAACGCTCGCGTTCCTACTTCTGGGCCCGACATGTCGACTTCGTCGCCGAGATCCTCGATGGCACCGTGGCCGGTTGGTGCCCCATCGACGATCCGGTCGGGTGGGCCCATCGGGGCTTTCACCTTGGCAGCCGACCTCCGGGCCGAACCGGAAACGACGAAGCGCTTATCGAAGCGGTCGATGGCGCACTCGACGCCGCGCTTATCGCCTGGCAACTCCTGCGAAGCGGACGTCAACCGGTGATGGGCGTTTTCGGTGTGCGCGACATTCGCTCGGTTCGCCCCGAAGCCAAAGAGCTTGCCGATAGGTGGACCGACTTCACATGGACGAGCTGGATCCGGGCCATCACCGACGGAGAACTCTTTGTGCCCGGCAAGCCCCCTCGCCAACGCGAGGATTGGGTCGATGCGTTCGACATCATTGGTCTCAACCTGGAACCGACAATCGCCATCGAGGCCGACGGCATGCTTCAGCCTTGGCCCGCCAACGGGAAAGTCGATGCATCGGGCTTCGCTCGCAATGCCGAACAAGATGCCACAACGCTGCGCCGAGCCGCGGAACTGCTCGGCGACAAGCCATTGGTCGTCGCATCGCACGGCATCGCCACCGATGACGACCAATGGCGCCTCGATTATCTACGAGACACCGTTGCCCAACTCGGCGAAGCCGTGGACGACGGCGTCGCTCTTCGTGGCTACTTCCACGACACGGCCATCGACGGCTACAACTGGGCGACTGGCTTTGCCCAACCCTTGGGCCTCTTCACCGCAGATCGCGAAGCAAAGCCAAGTGGCGAGTGGCTTATCGACTCGATCACGACCTAGCCGGTCCCAAGGACCTGGGCAGTGAATCAGACCCCGAGTTACAACGCTGGTTCGCGAGATTCGTAGCTGCCCTCGTTCTTGTTGAGGCGTTTGCTGAGATGTAGCCCTTCGAGAATGAACTCGACGGCGCTGGCAACCACGGTGGGGTTGGTAGCCGCTTCTTCGCCCTCGAGCACTGCAGCCACTGCCTTCCCCATTGCTGGATTCTCGGCCAGACGGCCAGCAATATCGGTGCTGGAGAGGTGATCGCCAGCATCGACGGTGGTGCCTTCCTCGAACGCATCGACGATGCCGCGGTGGGTTTCGGGCGGCACAACCTCGCGGAACACCAGCAAGACGGCACTGCTCACGAGCTGCGCCAGAACTTCGCCTTCGCGGCCATCATCGAGCGACTCGATTTCGATCTTTCCGGAGGTGGATGCGGCAAGCGCTCCGAGGTCGGAAACCCGGGGCACGACCTTGTCTTCACCGAGGCGCAGTGAACGACGGGTGGCGTTGGCGACCATTGCTTCGAAGTTGGCAACCGAAAGCCGGACCGACACGCCCGAACGCTGGTTGATGCTGCTGCTCTGTCGAGCCAGGTGAGTGACGGTGCAAACAATCTCGGCCATGAAGTCGGGTACCTGCACGTCGACATCGGCGGCGTCGGGGAGCACGGCTTCCTGGTCGACGATGGCCATTTCGGTCTCGACCTCGAGCGGATAGTGGGTTCGGATCTGCGATCCGAACCGGTCCTTGAGCGGGGTGATGAGTCGACCGCGGTTGGTGTAGTCCTCGGGGTTTGCCGAGGCGACGAGCATGACGTCGAGCGGCAGCCGCACCTTATAGCCACGTACCTGAATGTCGCGCTCTTCGAGCACGTTGAGCAGACCAACCTGAATGCGTTCGGACAGGTCGGGAAGCTCGTTGATGGCAAAGATGCCGCGGTTGGTACGAGGAACCAGGCCGTAGTGAAGCGTGAGTTCGTCGGAGAGATAGCGACCCTCGGCCACCTTGATGGGGTCGACTTCACCAATGAGATCGGCGATGGACGTATCGGGGGTGGCCAGCTTCTCGCCGTATCGAACGTCGCGGTGGGTCCAGTCGATTGGACAGGCATCGCCCTGCTCTTCGATAAGGTCGCGAGCAAACTTTGAGCTGGGGTTGTACGGGTCGTCGTAGATTTCGGACCCGGCAACGATTGGCATCCACTCGTCGAGCAAGTCGGTGAGCGCCCGGATCATTCGGGTCTTGGCCTGCCCACGTTCGCCGAGGAAGATTACGTCGTGGCCGGCAAGCAGCGCATTCTCGAGCTGTGGCAGCACGGTGTTCTCGTAGCCCATGACTGCGGGGACCAGGGGCTCGCCATCGCGCACCCGCTGAATGGCGTTTCGGCGGAGTTCTTCTTTGACGGTTACCGACTCCCAGCCTGAGGAACGCAGCTCGCCAAGGGTCGCAATAGTGGGTTTGGTCGACATAGACCCGAACTTAGTCGCACCACCCCAAACGCGGCGAACGGTCCCGGGAAACTCAGCGGGTACTCAACACGAAAATTCTGCCTGTGGCAGAAACGAGCACGGAAGCAGTTCCGCCAGGCCACACTGCGGATATGACCAGCACGTTGACCTCTTCTACCGCTGCGCAGCAGCATCTCCTCGACCGTCGAGTGGTCTGGCTCGGCGACGAAGTGACCGATGAGAGCGCGAATCTAGTGTCCGCTCAGCTGCTCCACCTCTCGCTTGTCGACCCCGAAAGCGATGTGGCGCTGGTGATCAACTCGCCCGGCGGGTCGGTGATGGCGGGCCTCGCCGTGTACGACACGATGCAACTCATCCCGAATGATGTCGCCACCATTGCCGTCGGCTTTGCAGCGAGCATGGGCCAGGTCTTGCTTTGTGCGGGAACCCCGGGCAAGCGGCTGGCACTTCCCCACGCCCAGATCGTGATGCATGAAGGCTCGGCGGGTCTCGGCGGATGGGCAGCCGATGTCGAAATTCAGGCCGCCAACCTTGTGACCACACTCGATCGGCTGCGCGCGATCATCGCTCGGCACTGCGACAAGCCGATTGCGGAGGTCGAACAGGACGTTGGGCGTGACCGATGGTTCGATGCACAACAAGCTCTTGAGTACGGCTTCATCGACCGAATCGTCAACTCGATCGAAGACATCGTTCCCACGCCTCTTTCACGGCAGGTCGGGCTAACGAGCACGGTGAGGACCAACCCATGAGCAGCTACACCATCCCGACCGTCGTCGAAACGACCGCCCGGGGCGAACGAATCTCCGATATCTACAGCCGACTGTTGAGTGAACGCATCATCTTCATCGGAACGCCGATCGACGACGGAGTAGCCAACGTGGTCATCGCCCAGTTCCTGCACCTCGCCGCCGAGGCGGCCGACAAAGACATCTCGCTGTACATCAACTCGCCGGGCGGAAACCCGAGCGCCGCCCTCGCTATCTACGACACCATGCGTTTCACTCAGCCCGATATTGCAACCCTCTGCATCGGACAAGCCGGTTCCACCGCAGCCCTGCTTCTGGCAGCGGGAACGAGCGGGAAACGGGCTGCGCTGCCCCACGCCAGAATCCTTCTCCAGCAGCCCCAAACCGAGGGGCGGCGGGGCTCGATCAGCGATCTTGCAATCGAAGCCGATGAGCTCGCACTGGTGCGCTCACAGATCGAGGTACTTCTGGCTGCGCACCTCGGTCGGTCAGCCGACCAGATCCGACTCGATACCGACCGTCCGCTCGTCCTGCGCAGCGACCAAGCTGTCGACTACGGCGTCATCGATAGTGTCTTTGAACCGCAAGAATCAGGCGGCCAGACGGAGTTGCGGGCGGCGATCCATCCCCACGTCTAGTCGGTCAGCAGCGCGACGCAACACGTCGGAGACATCGACGCCAAGGGAATCGCACACCGACTCGAGAAGATCCGACGAAATTTCCTTGCGGCCTCGCTCGACCTCGGAGAGATAGGGCAACGAAACAGCGGCATCGGTGGCGACCTCGCGGAGGGTGCGACCTTGTGCGCTGCGTTCCGCCCGGATCACGTCACCGACTGCGTGGCGCACCTTGGGGCGGTCCATCGGCCGAGCGGATGGCGCTGTAGCAGGCGAACCATCACGATCGCTTCGAGAACGATCGATCGGAACAATATCGGCAAGTCGATCGTCGAAAATTGCTGCGTCGTCGACAGCGTCGCCCTCTTCACTCTGATCCTCAGCCATGAGCAACCCTACCGAACAGAGGGCGGCCCGTCTCGGAGATTGTGGTCGATTGCTTGGTAGCTTCGTGCCGTGCAACTACCAGGACCGTGGCGTGCCCACGTCGCCGACGACGACCTTCGTCGCGTGTATGCCGAACCCGATTTCGACGACGACGACTGGCACGAGGTACCCGTCCCCGGCCACTGGCAATCCTCCGAAGCGTTTCGCGACAACCAGGACCCGCTGTTTTACCGCACCGGGTTCTCCACCCATCCCGCCGAAGATGACCAACGCTATTGGCTGCGCTTTGCCGGCATCTTCTATGACGCCGATGTGTTTCTCGACGGCGGCTACCTGGGCGCCACATCTGGTTACTTCTTCCCCCACGCCTTCGAGATCACCGACCAGGTTCATTCACAAACCGAGCACGAGCTCGCCATCGAAATCGGCTGCCACAAACAACGCGACCTCCAACAGAAGCGAAACCTCACCGGAGCGTTCCAACACAGCAGCCACCTGGACCTGAACAAGAACCCCGGCGGCATCTGGCGACCGGTCACCTTCGAAAAAACCGGCCCCGTCGCCATCAGGTTCTTCCGGGTGATCTGTACGGACTGCACCGAACGCGAAGCAACCCTGTCGATTCGAGCCGTGGTGGACACGGCGATCGCGCGAGAAGTTCGCTTCCAAACCTCGGTGGTCGATGTCAATCACGAGCTTGTGCAACCGCTCGCCGCCGGAGAGAACCGAGTCGAATGGACGGTGACCGTCGACAACCCAGAACGCTGGTGGCCTCACTCGTTGGGTGCCCAACCACTGCACGACGTGGAAGTCGGGCTTGTCATCGACGCCACTTCCAACGACGGAGTACCCTCCGACCGGGTTAGCGATTCACGGAGCGTCCGCACCGGTTTCCGGTCGGTCAGCGTCGACGATTGGGTGCATCGCATTAACGGTGAACGGCTATTCCTCAAGGGGGCCAACCTCGGGCCAACCAGAACCTTCATCGCCGACGCATCGGTCGAAGAAATCGTGGGCGACCTTCATGCGGCAAAGGAAGCAGGGCTCGATTTCTTCCGAGTCCACACCCACATCTCTCGACCCGAGCTGTACGAGGCCGCCGACGAGCTGGGCATCTTGTTGTGGCAAGACTTCCCGATGCACCAGGGATACGACCGAAGCGTTCGCGGCCAAGCCGGTAGTCAGGCACGCGAGATGGTCGACCTCCTCGGCCATCACCCATCGATCTTCACCTGGTGCGGACACAACGAGCCCGATGGGCGCGACGACTCGGTACCGGCGCCTTCGCTGGTGAAGTCGAACCGCCCGGGCTGGAACCGCACCGTGCTCGATCGCACCATCAAACGGGCCATCGGTAAGAACGATCCGTCCCGCCCAATCATCGCCCACTCTGGCGTTGCCCCTCACCTGCCACGCCTCGACGGCACCGACAGTCACCTGTGGTTCGGCTGGCACGGCCAGGGCAACGCAGCCGACCTCGCCGAGGCGGCGGCCCGCATGCCGCGCCTGGTGCGGTTCGTGTCGGAGTTCGGTGCGCAGTCGGTGCCTCTCGACGCCGAGTTCTGCTCGCCAGCCCAATGGCCACGACTTGATTGGGACACCCTCGAACGCCATCACGGACTCTCGCGCGATGTGCTGGCCCGGCGGGTTCCGCCTTCGATGTTTGAAACCTTCGACGAGTGGGCCGAGGCCACACGGCGCTACCAGGCTTCGGTCGTCAAAATTCAGATCGAGACGCTACGCCGACTCAAATACCGACCTACCGGCGGATTCAGCGTTCATCACCTGGCCGACGGACAACCGGCAATCAGTACCTCGCTCCTCGGCCACGATCGACGACCAAAACCCGCGTTTGCGGCGGTCACCGACGCATGTCGACCGGTCATCGTTACCGCCGATCCGATTCCTTATGCACCCTTGCCGGGATCCGTGGTCCACCTAGGGGTCCATGTGGTGAGCGACCTTCGCAACGACGGCACCGGGGTGGTGCATGCGACACTCACCGACCCAACTGGCACCCGCGAATGGCATTGGGAGGGCGACATTGGCGCCGACGCGGTAACCCGAGTCGGCGAAGTTGTGTGGACCGTACCCAGCGGTGGCGGCGAGGTAACGCTTGATCTTGAACTCATCGGCGACGGCCTTACGGCCACCAATCGGTACGTGGCGACCCTGTAATCATTGCTGGATGGCCGGTCTCGCCCGACAAACTCACGTCGTTCAGCGAAATAAATGTCAACGGGGTCCGACTGGAGTTGGGGGCTTCACGGTCAACTTGGTTAGCCTCCCAAAAGAAGTACCGTTTACAGCACAGGAAACATAGGAAGCAAGGACAGCACTCCATGGCACAGGCCCTGTCGAAACCCGGTGGCACCAAGCGACCCGAACCGCTCCGCAAACCAATCAAGGCGCTGCCGTTTCCGTTGAGCCTCGGGCAAACCGCCATTGGCAAGAAGTGGTTGATGGCCCTCACCGGCATCGGCCTCATCGGCTTCGTGGTTGCCCACATGATCGGCAACCTCCACGTGTACGAGGGCCCAGCCGTGCTGGCCGAGTACGCCGAGTCACTCCGCACTCTGGGTTCCGGACTCTTCCCCCGAGGCCTCATCCTCTGGATCATGCGCCTCGGCCTTATCGCCATGTTCGGCATTCATATCTGGGCCGCAGTGACGTTGAACGCCATGAACCTCAAGGCCACGTCGGGCGCTTACCCCGGCGGCCGCGATTACATCGCTGCCAACTTCGCCAGCCGCACCATGCGCTGGACCGGCCCGATCATCCTGCTCTACGTCCTGTTCCACCTGGCCGACCTCACCTGGGGTTGGTGGCTCGGCGACAACTTCGTCCATGGCGATCCGTACCACAACATGGACGCCTCGTTTAACCGCATCCCGGTGCTGATCATCTACATCGTCGCCAATGTGGCTCTGGCCTTCCACATCTTCCATGGCGCCTGGAGCATGTTCCAGAGCCTCGGCATCAACAACCCTAAATACAACATGGCTCGCAAAGGCATTGCCGCAGGCCTGGCTGGCCTGATTCTGGTTGGCAACCTGTCGTTCCCCATCCTCAACGCTGCCGGCCTGACCGACGAAGAAAACCGCCAATGCCCCCCGGCGGCCGAAGACGTCCTCGAGTGCCTCGAAGAACAACTCGTCGAAGGACACGGATAATTCACGAATTGTCGGGCACCATTGGGAAGACCAAGGCGTCAGGCAAACCACCGAAAGAACAACTATGAGCGGCTATAGCGACGTACTCGATAGCAAAGTCCCCGATGGGCCAATGGCCGAGAAGTGGACCAACCACAAGTTCAACATGAAGCTGGTGAACCCGGCCAACAAACGCAAGTTTGAGGTCATCGTGGTCGGCACCGGCTTGGCGGGCGCATCGGCCGCCGCCACCATGGGCGAACTTGGCTACAAGGTGAAGGCCTTCACCTTCCACGACTCGCCCCGTCGGGCGCACAGTATTGCGGCCCAGGGTGGCATCAACGCCGCCAAGAACTACCAGAACGACGGCGACAGTGTTCACCGTTTGTTCTACGACACGGTCAAGGGTGGCGACTACCGCTCGCGCGAAGCCAACGTTCATCGCCTGGCCGAGGTGTCGGTCAACATCATCGACCAGGCCGCTGCCCAGGGCGTTCCGTTTGCCCGTGAGTACGGCGGCCTTCTGGCCAACCGATCCTTCGGTGGCGCCCAGGTAAGCCGCACCTTCTACGCCCGCGGCCAAACGGGCCAGCAGCTGCTGCTCGGTGCCTACTCGGCGCTGATGCGCCAGGTCAACGAAGGCGGCGTCGAACTCTTTAACCGTCAAGAAATGCTTGAGCTCGTCACCAAAGACGGCGAAGCCTGCGGCATTGTTTGCCGCGACGTCATCACCGGTGAGATCAGCTCGCACACCGCTCACGCCGTGGTGCTGGCCACCGGCGGCTACGGCAACGTGTACTACCTCTCAACCAACGCCATGATGTGCAACGTCACCGCTGCCTGGCGTGCGCATCGCAAGGGCGCCATGTTCGCCAACCCTTGCTACACCCAGATTCACCCCACGTGTATCCCATCGAGCGACCCGTTCCAGTCCAAGCTCACCCTTATGTCCGAGTCGCTCCGAAACGACGGCCGCATCTGGGTACCCGACAACTTCGACGAGGTCCGGGCAGCTGGCGATATCCCCGAAGCTGAGCGCGACTACTACCTCGAACGGAAGTACCCGGCGTTCGGAAACTTGGTGCCTCGCGACGTTGCATCACGAAACGCCAAGACGGTGGTCGATGCCGGAAAGGGCGTTGGCCCACTCAAGAACGGCGTGTATCTCGACTTCGCCGACGCCATCGCCCGCGACGGCGAAGACACCGTTCGCGCCAAGTACGGCAACCTGTTCGACATGTACGAGCGCATCACCGGCGAGAACCCGTACAAGCAGCCAATGCGCATCTACCCCGCCACCCACTACACGATGGGCGGCTTGTGGGTCGACTACCACCTGATGACCACGGTGCCTGGCTGCTACGCCATCGGTGAAGCCAACTTCTCCGACCATGGCGCCAACCGCCTCGGCGCTTCGGCGCTCATGCAGGGTCTTGCCGACGGCTACTTCGTGCTGCCCTACACCATTGGCGATCAGCTGGCCGGCAAGCTCGGCTCCGACCCGGTGCCCGCCGACGACCCGGTGTTCAAAGACGCAATCGCCGACGTCAACGACCGCACCAACAAGTGGCTGTCGGTCAACGGCACCAAGTCGGTCGATCACTACCACCGCGAACTCGGCAAGCTCGTGTGGGACTACATCGGCATGGAGCGCAACAAGAACGGCCTCGAAAAGGCCATTAGCGAGATCACCTCGCTCGAGGAAGAGTTCGAAAAGAACGTGCGAGTACTCGGCAGCGCCGACACGCTCAACCAGTCGCTCGAAAAGGTCGGTCGAGTCTCGGACTTCTTTGGTCTTGCCAAACTCAAGGCACGCGATGCCTTGGTGCGAGAAGAATCCGCTGGCGGCCACTTCCGCGAAGAACACCAGACCGATGAGGGCGAAGCCCAGCGCGACGACGAGAACTTCTCACACGTCACGGCGTGGGATTGGAACGGCGAGGGCGAAGCCCAAACCGAACACCGCGAAGAGCTCGTATTCAACGAAGTGCCGCTTACCCAGCGCAGCTACAAGTAGAGACGAAAAGACCCCATGGAAAAGACAATGAACCTCACCCTCAAGGTCTGGCGCCAGGAGCCCGGACAGAACGGGAAGTTTCAAACCTACGAGGCGCCGGGCATCAGCGAGGACATGTCGTTCCTCGAAATGCTCGACGTAGTGAACGAGCGTCTTATCGAAGACGGCACACCGCCCATCGTGTTCGAGAGCGATTGCCGCGAAGGCATTTGCGGCACCTGCAACCTGATGATCGACGGCAAGGCGCACGGGCCCGAGAAGGCCACGGCAACCTGCCAATTGCATATGCGCAAGTTCAGCGATGGCGACCACATCACCATCGAGCCGTGGCGTGCCGCATCGTTCCCTATTATCCGCGACCTTGCGGTCGACCGGTCGGCACTCGACGCCATTCAAGAAGCGGGCGGCTACATCACTGCGCCTACCGGTAGCGCCAGCGACGCAAACCTCACGCCAGTGCCCAAGGAAGCTGCCGACTCAGCCATGGACGCTGCGGCCTGCATCGGCTGTGGCGCCTGTGTCGCCGCTTGCCCCAACTCGGCGGCGCAGCTGTTCACCTCGGCCAAGGTCATGCACATGAACCTGCTGCCGCAGGGTCAAGCCGAGCGTTGGAAGCGCACCGAAAACATGGTCGAAACCATGGAGGCATACTTCGGGAGCTGCACCAACCATGGCGAATGCCACGAGGCGTGCCCCAAAGAGATCAGCCTTGATTTCATTGCGCTCATGAACAAGGACTACGTGAAGTCCAAGATCAAGAACCGCAAGCTCAGCGGCCAGTCATAACCCTCGCCGCTCATCTTGAGCGCCAAGACGTAAAGGGAGGCCCGGCCGGATGGCCGGGCCTCTCTCTTGTTCCGAGCCCATTCGCTGAACCTCAAATGCGCTCGAAGGTGTTGCTGCGAGACAAGGGAAACGGTCACCTGGAGTTTTCGAAGCGCCCTAGGTCTTGGCCGAGATGGCACCGCCGTGCGGGCGTCAATTAGTGAGAAAACTTCGCCGGGACTCTGCTTCCTTCGCCTTGCAGCAGCTCTTTCGCCCGAGGGCTTGATCGTGAGATCTTGAGCTCCCTGTGTTGCCGTGCTGTCCTTACTGTGACTCCAGTCACGTTATGTGACTGGAGTCACTATAGGCAGGTAAGGGGGCGGCCCGTCAAGAGGTTTCTCGTAGGACCGCCACGGAACCTTGTTCACTTCACTGACGGCCGTCGGCCGAGGCGCGCTCGTCGGCGGCCCGCATCGCCGCAATGACCAGATCACCGAATTCTTCGAAGAACCCATCACCGACCTCGTGGCCCATGCCGTCAACCGCCTGGAGCAGACCCCGCTGCACCCCGTTGGCCACCGCCTCACCGTGGGCAAGGGGATACACCGGATCCTCGGTGCCGTGCAGGACAAGAGTGGGCTGAACCACCTGGTCGAGAAGTTCCCGAATGGACCTGGTTTCGACCACGGCATGCCCATGACCCGATTCCCGCCCCACAGGACGCAGGTCGACCTGCGCGGCAGCTCGACCAACCTCACCCGCCTCATCGAATGGATACCGGCTTCCGGTGAGGAGCTCGGCCAGCTCTACCAGCCAGACGACTTGCTCCTCTCGCGACACCGGTGGGCCGGCCCAAGCCCGAGCGACCATCGAGTCGACGAGTTCCGGAGTGGGGTCGGGAAGCGCGTCGTCTGAGCGACCCGGGGTTGTCCCAATGACCACGAGTGACCGGACCAGGGATGGATGCATCAGCGCAAGGTGCAGCGCTATCGTCCCGCCCATACCGGCGCCCAGAACATGAACAGCACCGCCGGCACCAGCCTGGCCAATAACCGCCGCGACATCATCGGCCATGTCCGACAGCAGGTAGCCGTGCGGGGCATTGGCCGCAGCACCGCAGTCTCGATGGTCAAACAGCACCACTCGAAAGCCAGCGTTGGTCAACATCGAGAGAAGAACCGGGCTCCATCGAATCGCCGCAGTATCTGCATCGGGTATCAACACCACCGCCGGACCGCCGATGGGACTATGGGCGTCCGATTGCACTATTCAACGGTAGCCTCCACCGAGGCACTCCCCCGAACGCGCTCAAATCACTCTTCCGTCCCTCTTCCAGTCCTGCCCCCAGGCCCTCTTCACGACACCCGAACCTCTCATGATGATTCGAAACATCCTCGCTCAACTCGCCCGCGGTTTCGCCATGGGTGCCGCCGACATCGTGCCCGGTGTGTCCGGCGGAACCGTCGCCCTCATTCTCGGGATCTACCACGACCTCTTGTCCAACGTGAAGACTGGCGCCCATGCCCTCGGCAGTCTCGTGAAGGGCGATATCGCCGGCTTCAAGACCAAGTTCGCCGAGGTCGATTGGAAGTTCATCATCCCGCTCGGACTCGGCATCCTCGCCGCCCTTGCCGCGCTGTCGAGCCTCATCGAAGGCGCCCTGGCCGACTACCCCGAAGAGATGGCTGGGCTATTTATGGGGCTCGTGCTGGCCTCGATCGTCATCGCTTGGGGATTGCTGAAATCACCAGCAGTAAACCATCTCGGAATCATCGTCCTGACGGCGATCATGTTCTTTCTCCTGCTTGGCTATCAGAGCGGTCCCGCCAACGACCCCAACCTCGCCGTGTACTTCGGCGCCGCCGCTATCGCCAGCTGCGCCATGATCCTGCCCGGAATCAGCGGCTCGTTTCTCCTCCTCATGATGGGCATGTATGCCGCCGTCCTTGGCGCAGTGCACGACCGCGACATCGTTCCGCTGCTGGCCGTTGCCATCGGCGCATCCGTGGGCCTCGGATTGTTCTCGTCGTTCCTTCACAAACTGCTTGACCGACACCACGACACGATCATGGCCATCATCGTCGGCATCATGGCCGGGTCGATGCGTGTGCTGTGGCCCTGGCCCAATGGCGTCGGAATCATCAGCGAAGAAGAAGGGGAGTCGGTAAGCGGCGTCGGCATCGAGTGGCCGGCGGGCGACGAGTGGTTTGTCCCAACCGCGCTTGCCGTAGCTGCGTTTATCTTTGTCGTGGTACTCAGTCGACTAGGAGCAAAGTCCGAGGCGGACGACCTCCAGCCACCCGTAGGCTTTGCGCCTCGCGCCCAGGACTATCAGTAACCACTTACTGCAGATCGAGCCAGCCAACGCCCTGTCGACGTTCGTCGGCTTCTATCGCTTCGACTCGACACAACATTCGCCATCGCTGACCCGGAGACTCCTGGGTTGGGCGGATGATCGGCAGCGGTGCAACCGATCGGATCGATGCAACAACGGTCTGAGCAACGTCGTGCGGGTGCGTCATTTCAATGACCTCAGCCGACCTACGGTGCAACATTTCGCACCGTCCACCGAGCGGTGCGCCATCGTCCCACCAGCCGCTCAGCCAGATCCCCGGCTCACTGCGTCGAGCATCATCGCCCCACCAACGACGCCGCACGCCGAGTCCGTCAAAGTCGAACTCTTCGTGGCCAACCAGGATCTCGCCATGTGCCCGGCAGGGAAGCTCGAACCCCGACGGCAATAGACCCCAGCCATCGCCCTCGGTCTCCCATTCGAGGTCAAAGCCCACCGGTGTTCGATCGCCGCGAAGCCCGTTGAAGACCTCATCGGGGTCATCGATGCCCACACCGAACGCTTCAAGGCCCACGGTGAAGTGCTCGAGTTCGACCTGGGGGATGAAGTCGGTCCAGATGCCCGACGACCGCACCTCCAAGTTTGGTTCCTTTGGCAGCGGGAGCTCGTCGTCAACAACGATCACCAGCGGCCGATCGTCACCCACTACCGTCGCCCAGAACCAGCCTCGCTTCGATTGCGGGTAGAGGCCCATCGTGACGAACCCGCCAAAGGACCCGTCCCGGGCAAAAAAGTCCAGCTCGAAAACATCTACCCAACCCGAGGATGCAAAGGCAGGTACCGGCTGGCGTCGGTCATCGACAGCGCGTGGAGCCTGATCTGGGAGGTCGTTCGGCACTCGGGCAGCATAAGCTGAACCTGTGAGATACCTGTCAGACCCGTGGTTAGCAGCCGCTGCCGCGGCGGTTTCCGCCGCGGTCGACCCGCTCCCCCGCTCGGCCGACATCACTATCCAGCAGGTCGTCACCGGCTCGCCTGACGGCGACCGGACCTACGCGGTCGTGATGGCCGGACAATCCCTGTCACTCGTTCCCGGCAGTTCCGCGGAACCCGACGTCACGTTCACCCAGGATTGGGACACCGCCTGCGGCATCGCCCAAGGTTCGCTCAGCGCCCAAGCAGCCTTTATGAACGGGCGGATGAAGATCGGTGGCAACACCAACCTGCTGGTCGAAAACCACGATTTGCTCGCCGAGGTCGACGACCTCCTCGGCGAGCTTCGAGCTCAGACAACATTCGATGCCTGAGCTGCCCGAGGTCAAGGCCCACGCCGAGCGGCTCAACGCCGAGTTCGGTGGCGTCGATCTCGCCAAGTTCCGTACGCTTCACTTCGCTGCACTCAAGACGTTCGACCCGCCACCTGATGACGCCGTTGGTCAACCCCTGGTCGAGGTCACCACTCGCGCCAAACTGCTCATTCTTCATTTCGGAACCACCAGTCACATCGTGCATCTGATGCAGGGCGGACGCCTCAAACCCGATGAGAAGCAGTCGCCAAAGGTGCGCAATGGACTGGTGCGGTGGGTGTTCGACGATGGTCGGGCGCTGTTGCTCACCGAAGCTGGCAAGGACCGCAAGGCCGGTGTGTGGACGGTGAGCGGCGATCCACTGAAGTCGGATCGCTTCGAGAATCTCGGCCCTGACGCCGACTCGGTGTCGGTCGATGAACTCGCCCAACTGCTCGAAGGTGCATCGATGCGGGTTCATGGATTTCTTCGAAAACAAAGCCACATCGCCGGCGTCGGCCGCCGGCTCTCAAACGAAATCTGTCATCGCGCAAAGATCTCGCCGTTTGCCAATGCGTCGAAGCTCGACGCTGACCAGGTGGCGGCGCTTCACTCTGCGATCAACGATGCGATCGACGAAGGCATGGCCTACGAACGCACCCGCGACGATATGAGCTCGTCAAAGGACCGACCCGGCAACGTGCATCACCGCAAAGGCGACCCCTGCCCAGCGTGCGACGACATCATCCGCGAAGTCTCGTACAACCGCTACGACGTCAACTACTGCGCAACCTGCCAAACCAACGGCAAAGTTCTCGCCGATAACACCACCAGCAAATTTCTTAAGTGAAGCGAACAATCAGCGAGTTGCGCAGCAACTCGGTAAGGGCTTCGAGGTGATTGTTTAGGCGGCGGCTTCGTTGGCTTCGCGCGCCAAGCGGGCGGCCTTAAACGACATCACTGCTTGCTGGATGAAACCGGCGCACAGCACTGCGGTAATGACTTGGCTGATCTGAGCCCAGCCGAAGTCGCCTTCCCAGCGTCCAATCAGCGATCCGAGCGAACCGAGAATGGCAAGCAGCGCGAGCATCGCCGCACCGTGCATGAGGTGCTTGCGCAAGTCCTCACGCACGCCGGCGATCACACCGATGATCACAAACAACAAGCCGATGAAGGACGGAATCATCGAGGTGACGCTCCCGGAATCTGAGAGAAACGTGACCGCCACGCCCAGCACAATAAGAACTGCGCCGAGACCAATCGTTTTTGCTGGCATATGTTTGTGACCCCTTCGAAATTTGGTGGGGTTAGATTAATCCGAGACCCGACACGGTGTCGCGCTCGTCGACCAATTCGGCCCAGGTTGCTTCCATCCGGGACTGGCTGAAGTCGTTGATGTCGAGGCCCTGCACGATGCTGAAATTGCCGTCGGCAGTGGTGGTTGGGAACGATGTGACGATGCCCTCGGGGGCGCCGTAGGAACCATCGGAGATCATCGACATCGACACCCAGTCGCCGTCGGGGGTTCCGAGCGCCCAGTCGTGCATATGGTCGATCGCCGCATTGGCGGCCGAAGCAGCCGATGATGCACCGCGGGCCTTGATGATGGCTCCGCCACGCGAGGCAACGGTGGGAATGAACTCGTTCTCGAGCCACGCCTGATCGTCGATCATCTCGGCCGCGTTTTGACCATCGACCTCGCAGTGGAAGATGTCGGGGTACTGGGTGGAACTGTGGTTACCCCAGATGGTCATCTTTTTGATGTCGTTGATGCTCTTGCCGGTCTTTGCGGCCAACTGGCTCAGCGCACGGTTGTGGTCGAGGCGGGTCATGGCCTGGATCTGACTCGGGTCGATGTCGGGAGCGTGCGACAAGGTGATGAGTGCGTTGGTGTTGGCGGGGTTGCCAACAACCAGCGCCTTGATGTCTTTGCTGGCGGAGTCGTTGATGGCCTTGCCCTGCGGGCCGAAAATGCCGCCGTTGGCCTCGAGGAGGTCGGCGCGTTCCATGCCGTCCTTGCGGGGCATCGCACCAACCAACAAGGCGTAGTCGGCGTCGCCGAACGCAACGTTTGCGTCGTCGGTCTTCACCATGCCGGCAAGGAGAGGGAATGCACAGTCGTCGAGCTCCATCGCCACGCCGTCAAGCGCACCGAGAGCCGGGGTGATCTCGAGCATTTGCAGGATGACGGGCTGGTCGGGACCGAGCAGATGACCGCTGGCGATACGGAACAAAAGGCTGTACCCGATCTGGCCAGCAGCTCCGGTAACGGTGACGCGTGCAGGGCTCTTCATGAAACTTTCAACTCCAAGAGGTGGTGGTGAGATTTAGGCGTAACGCCGACCGTATCGAGGGTACTGGGGCCAACGACAGTTGGGCGATGAACGAAATCCGCCGAAACGAAAAAATCCGGCCGTGGACGATCTCTACTGATCGCGAGTTGCGCCGATCCAGCTCTGATGAAGCCCGGCGTACACCCCTCCTCTGCCGACAAGTTCGTCGTGAGTTCCGCGCTCAACCAGGTGACCCTGATCGAACACCAGAACCAGGTCGGCCCGCTCGGCAGTGGAGAGGCGGTGGGCCACGCTCACGGTGGTTCGGCCTGCCGAAAGCCGGTCGAGGGCAACAGCAAGCGACTGTTCGATCTCGGCATCGACGGCGCTGGTGGCCTCGTCGAGAATCAACAGACCCGGGTCGGCGAGCTGGGCTCGAGCCAACGCCACCAGCTGACGCTCTCCGACCGACAACGATTCGCCACGCTCGCCAACCTGACTCTCAAGCCCGTCAGGAAGAGCGTTGAGCCAATCCGTCAGACCGAGCCGTTCGAAGCTGTCGAGTATGTCGTCATCGCTGGCGTCGGGGCGACCGAAACGCACGTTGTCGCGAACCGACGCAGCGAACAAAAACCCATCCTGGGGGACCATACGGATCGATCGTCGTCGACTCTCGCCATCGACCTTCGTGAGGTCGACTCCGTTGATCCGAACCACGCCTTCGGAAGGATCGGCGAGTCGCGACAGCAGCTTTGCAAACGTTGTCTTTCCCGATCCGGTCTCGCCCACGATGGCCACGTTGATGCCTTCGTCGAGGACAACATCGATGCCGTGGAGGACCTCTTCGCCCGTGCGATACCGGAATCGGACGCCTTCGACGCTCACTGCCAACGCCGAGCGAGAGAGCACCACGCCGTCGTCAGGATCGACCACATCGATGGGGCGGTCGAACACGCCCAGGATCTTCCACCAGCCGGCGAGCGCCGTTTGGGTCTGGTCGAGGGTCTCACCAATCTCGGAGATGGGCGTAATGATGAGGCTCACCAGGAACAAGAAAGCCACGAGTTCGCCGGAACTCACGTTCCATGCATCGCCAAACCGCACGCCCAGCACGATGACCGACGCCATTGCGACAATGCCGAAGATGTCGGTAATCGAGGTGATGACGGCAAAGAAACGGTGCGCCGAAAGGGTGTTGGAGTACTGCGATTCCACCGCTTCGTTAAGACGGGTGCGCATGGTGGGCTTGTAGCCGTAGGCCCGAACAAGCGAGGCGCCCATGACCGCTTCACTGGTAACCGACAGGGTCTCCCCCACCGCGGTCCGGACCCGGTCATAGGCCACCAACTGTTGCCGTTGAATCCACCGCATCACGGGCATGACCGGCAAATACACGGCGATGACCACCAACGTGAGCGGCCACGAGTAGGTGAGCATGACTGCCAACGTGCCCACGATCAGCGCCGAGTTAACCACCCAACTAATCGCGCCCCACGAGGCGAACCGCGACAGGGTTTCGATATCGCTGGTGACCCGAGCGGTGAGAATGCCTCGTTGATTTTCGGAGTGCTCGGCGATGCTCAGCTGCTGAATATGATCGAACGCCCGGACCCGAAGCGACATGAGCATGTGCTCGGCCGCCTCGACGAGACGGATATAGGTGGCCCGACCAACGAGTGCGACCAGAATGACCACGGCCACCGCCACAGCGGCAGCCGTGTAGACAAACCCCGGCCGGTAGCCGTCGGGCCCAAGGAGGCCTCGGTCGAGAATCTGCTGAATGAGCACCGGGATAACCAGCCGACCAACGGCCCCAAAGAGGGCCATGGCCGCCGACACCCGGAAGCCGCGAAGAAGTTCGGGGCTCTGCTCAAGACCGCGACGCAACACGTTGGTCGCGCGAACATCGCCGATCTCGGATTCAAGCGTCTCGATGACTGGTGCGGCCATCAGGTCGCCGCCGTCTCATACGCGCGAACCAGCGATTCGTACTCGGGAACCGCCAGAAGTTCGTCGTGTTTGCCCGATGCTTTCACGGCGCCGTCGGCGAGAAACAGCACACGGTCGGCGAGTCGGATCGTTGATAGTCGGTGGGCAACCACCAACAGGGTCAGGTCAAGGTCGGCGCGAAGATTGTCGAGAATGGCCTGTTCGATACTGGGGTCGATGGCCGACGTTGCGTCGTCGAGAAATAGCAGGCTCGGGTCGCGCACCAGCGCCCGGGCCAGCGCTACCCGTTGGCGCTGCCCACCCGAAAGGGTGACGCCACGTTCGCCGACCACCGTGTCGTATCCCTCGGGCATTTCGGTGATGAACTCGTGGGCTCGTACCAGCGTAGTGACCCGCACAAGCTCGGCTTCGCTTACCGGTGCGCCAAGGGTGATGTTCTCTCGAACCGACGCGCCGAACAGGAAGGTCTCTTGAAAGACGAGCCCGATCGCTCGAGTCAGTTCTTGGGGGTCGAGGTCGCCAATGGGGATTCCGCCCACCCGGACTTCGCCCGCCCCGGCCTCGGTAAGGCCGATCATCATGTCGGCGATGGTGCTCTTGCCCGAACCGGTGGCCCCGACCAAGGCCACGACTTCGCCGGTGCCGATCTCAAACGAGAGGTCGGACAGAATTTTGTCGTCGCCATGGGAGAACCCAACGCGTTCGAAATCGATGGTTCCGGTGGGTCCGGCCGAGCCGTCGAGCAGCCGGGTCCCGGCCGTCACTTCAGGCTTTTCGAGCTCGAGCACTGCGTCGACTCGTTCGAGCGCAACCACCGACTTCGGCATTTCTTCAAGAAAGAAGCCGACGATTCGCAGGGGTAGCGCCAGCATCGTAAACAGCGACATCGCGGCAACGATTTCGCCGACCGTGAGCGAGTTGCGCGACAACAGCCAACCACCGGTCACCAGCAACACGATGACGCCCAGGTTCGGCAGGGCATCGATAACCGGTTCGAATGCGGCCCGCAGCCGACCCACCACAATTCGCTCCTGACGGAGTTGGTCGGCAGCTCCTTCAAACCGCTCGACCTCGGCCTCTTCGCGGCCAAGAGTCTTCACCACCATCACACCATCGAAGCTCTCGAAGGCCACCCGGCTGACTTCGCCGATACCGGCCTGTACCCGGGCCGACGGGCCAACGACGCTGCGGGTATAGATGCGGTTAAGCGTCGCCAACGCCGGAAACAGCACGGCGGCGATGAGGAAAAAGAGTGGGTGGATAAGAAACAGGCTCAGCAGCGACGCCAGCACCAGAACAAACACGCTGGCCACAAACGCAAGAGGTTTCAGCACGGATGTCGCAGCGGCGATATCGGCATCGGCGTGCGCGAGAAGCTCGCCTGTAGGTCGGCTGCGATGAAACGACACCGGCTGGTCAAGGTACTGGCCGACGATATCGAGCCGCCACGTTCGCTGCGTACGGCCTTCGGCCATCGCCATGAAGTACCGGCGGATCGTGACCGACACCCCGCGAAGCAAACCAATGCCGAGCAAAACAAGCGCAAGGTTGCGGAGGTCGGTGTTGGTGACATCCTCACCAAGATTGGTGCTCGGAAGAATCACGTCGTCGGTGATGCGGCCCAACGCAACGGTAAGAATCACGGTGAGCACCGACCACATCGACGCCCCCAGAATCGAGATCGCGTGCGGCACCGGATGATCACGCATCGACCGCCAGATCAGGGCGAGTCCGCGCGACAGAACCTTCGGAGCGGCTTCGACAGAAGCGGGGGCGGTCATTGCGGCCCAACCTAGGCGACAGGTACCGGTCGCAGAGAAGCCGTTTTCGCAAAATCCAGGCCAGATCGCGCCGCCTTTTCACAAGAACTGGCGATTCTGAGGTTGTGAGGTCAGTACCTTGCGACGCAACCTCGTACCATCACTATCTAGGCATAAATCACTAGGTTCTTCTAGGTTCTTACGTACACGGTGCGGGTGGCGCAATTTCTTCTTTTGGTTGCCGCCTGTCGCGCCCAATTCGGATACAACAGAGACGCTATGGCAACAGATTCAACGATCATTTACACACTCACCGACGAAGCCCCGGCGCTTGCCACAAGGTCGCTTCTCCCCATCGTTCAGGCGTTCGCAAACGCTTGCGGGGTATCGGTTGAGACACGCGACATCTCGCTTGCGGCCCGCCTTCTTTCGCGGTTCAACGATCATCTCAACGCCGACCAGCAAGTGTCCGACGATCTTGCCGAACTCGGAGCACTCACGCAGGAACGCGGCGCAAACATCATCAAGTTGCCCAACATCAGCGCATCGGTTCCTCAGCTCAAAGCCACCGTCGAAGAACTCCAGGCCAGCGGATACGCCATCCCAGATTTTCCTGATGATCCTCAAACCCCTGAAGAAATCGAGATTCGACTTCGGTTCGACAAGGTCAAGGGCAGCGCCGTCAACCCCGTGCTACGCGAAGGCAACTCCGACCGTCGGGCCCCGGTAGCGGTAAAGAACTACGCCAAGAAAAACCCACACTCAATGGGCGAATGGTCGTCCGACTCAAAGACCCACGTCGCAACAATGGGTGCCGGCGACTTCCAGGCAAACGAAAAGTCCCTCACCGTCGACAAAGCCGGTTCACTGCGCATCGAGCACACCGCTGTCGACGGAACTGTCACCGTGCTGCGCAACGACGTTCCGGTGCAAGAGGGCGAAGTCGTCGACGGCACGTTCATGAGCAAGAAGGCTCTGGTTGCGTTCCTCACCGAGCAGGTCGCCGACGCTAAAGCCCAGGACGTGCTGTTCTCCCTGCACATGAAGGCCACCATGATGAAGGTGTCAGACCCCATCATCTTCGGCCATGGCGTCAAGGCGTACTTTGCCCATCTGTTTGCCGAACATGGCGACGCACTCGAAGCCGCCGGAGCGAACGTCAACAACGGGTTCGGAAACGTGCTCGAAGCCGTTGCCTCGATGCCCGATGAACTGCGCGAGCAGGTGCAAGCCGACATCAACATCTCCTATGAGAACGGCCCCGACCTGGCCATGGTGAACTCCGACAAGGGGATCACCAACCTGCATGTTCCGAGCGACGTCATCATCGACGCCTCGATGCCGGCCATGCTGCGAACCTCGGGCCAAATGTGGAACATCGCTGGTGAGCAACAAGACACCAAGGCGGTTATCCCCGACTCGAGCTACGCCGACCTCTACAGCGCCACCGTGGCCTTCTGTAAGGAACACGGCGCGTTCGACCCCACCACGATGGGCACGGTGCCCAACGTTGGCCTCATGGCGCAAAAGGCCGAAGAGTACGGGTCGCACGACAAGACCTTCGAGATCGAATCCGACGGAACCGTGCAGGTCGTCGACGACTCCGGCGCCGTCGTCATGGAGCACACGGTCGAAGCGGGCGACATTTGGCGGATGTGCCAGGTGAAGGACCTTCCCGTCAAAGACTGGGTGCAGTTGGCGGTTCGCCGTGCCCGGGCAACCAACGTCCCGGCCGTGTTCTGGCTCGACGAAGACCGTGCCCACGATGCCGAACTCATCGTGAAGGTCAACAAGTACTTGGCCGAGGAAAGTACCGACGGGCTCGATATTCACATCATGTCGGTAGCCGACGCCACGGCGTTCACGCTGGCTCGCACCAAGGACGGCGAAGACACCATCTCGGTAACCGGCAACGTGCTGCGCGACTACCTCACCGACCTCTTCCCCATCCTCGAGCTTGGTACCAGCGCCAAGATGCTCTCCATTGTTCCGCTCATGAAGGGCGGTGGATTGTTCGAGACGGGTGCTGGTGGGTCGGCCCCGAAGCACGTTCAGCAATTCGAAGCCGAAAACCATCTTCGCTGGGACAGCCTGGGCGAGTTCTTGGCCCTTGCCGAATCGCTCGAGCATTACGCCGAGGTCACCGACAACCCCTCGGCTGCGCTTCTCGGCGAAGCCTTGGGCCAGGCAACCGAAGCCGTGCTCGAGAATCGGCGCTCGCCATCTCGCAAGGTGAACGAGCTCGATAACCGCGGCAGTCACTTCTACCTGGCGCTGTATTGGGCCCAGGCACTTGCCACCCAAACCACCGATGTCGACCTGGCGGCGAAGTTCGCTTCGCTCGCCGACACGCTGGCCGAGAACGAAACCGTCATCGTCGACGAGCTCAACGCGGTTCAAGGCCAAGCCATGGATATCGGCGGCTACTACTACCCCAAAGCCGAGCTGGCTGAAGCCGCCATGCGTCCGAGCGTCACCTTCAACGAAGCACTCGGCGAGCTTCAGTAGTCACCCAGCATCAGCTTGCGGCGTGAGCTTCTGCCGCCGCAACCGTGTTGCGAAGCAGTAGGGCAACCGTGGTTGGACCAACGCCGCCGAGACGGGGCGTAATCCAGCTGGCAACCTCGCCGACACTTTCATCGACGTCGGGAAGCAGTTTGCGTCCTTCCCAGCTGATTCCGCCGCTCACAACGACGGCGCCAGGCTTCACCATGTCTGCGGTGATGGCGTTGGGCTGACCAACGGCGGCCACGACAATGTCGGCCTCGCGGGTGTACGAGCCGATGTCGGCGACACCGGTGTGCACCGTGGTAACCGCGGCGTTGGCGCCGTTCTGCTTGGTGGTAAGGAGCAACGACAGCGGGCGCCCAAGGGTTGGTCCTCGACCGACAACAACCACACTCTTGCCAGCAACTTCGATGCCGTAGTGCACGAACATGGCCTGAATGCCAGCCGGGGTGCAAGGCACCGGACCGGGCTGCTGAAGGACCAGCTTGCCGAGGTTCTGCGGGTGCAGGCCGTCGGCGTCCTTTGCCGGATCCATGGCGTTGAGCGCGGCGTTGAAATCAAAGTTGTCCGGGACCGGACTTTGGATGATGTACGCGTCGACCATCGGGTTGTTGTTGAGTTCCTCGACCGCTCCAAGCAGAGCCGACTGGCCGCCACCCTGGGGGATCTCGACGTTGATGGAGTCGATGCCCACTTCGGCGCAGGTCTCGTGCTTCTTGCGGACGTATCCGGCGCTGGCCTCATCGTCGCCAACCAAGATCGTGCCGAGTCCGGGCGTGATGCCCCGCTCCTCGAGCGCCGCAACGCGCTGCTTCACGTCGGAAAGAATTGTCTCTGCCACCGGACCACCGGCGAGTAACTGTGCTGCCATCTGGGGCACACTACCGGCGTTTTGCGGGCTTTGTGGACGTCGGCGGCGGGTTCAGAGCGGTAAGGTCGAAAAACCATGTTTCCTCTTTGGGACGAAAACCCCACCAAACGCCCTGCGGTCGTCACGATCGCCCTCATCGTCATCTGCACGGCAGTGTTTTTCCTCGTGCAGCCTCAGAACAGCCAGAGCGCTCAGGACGACATCAACTTCAGCTACGAATACGCGGCGGTGCCCTGCGAGGTGGTGAAGGGACGCCAGCTCACCTTCGAGGAGATCAACGACGCTCTCGCCGGCGATCAGACCGGCTGTGACAGCAACGAGGTCGCGGCTGGTGAACCAAAGGCGTTTCCAACCAAGAACGTTTTCCTCGCGCTGCTGACCTCGATGTTTCTGCACGGCAGCATCATGCACCTCGGCGGCAATATGTTGTTCCTATGGGTCTTCGGCAACAACGTCGAAGACCATGTCGGTCGCATAAAGTATCTGCTGTTCTATTTGGCGGCGGGGGTGGTAGCCACCATTGCCCACGTGGCAGCCCAGATCGACTCGACCGTTCCCGTCATTGGCGCGTCAGGGGCCATTGCCGGCGTCATGGGAGCGTATGCGGTCTGGTTCCCCAAAGCGCAGGTGCGAACCATCGTCGTCATCATGTTGGTTCGGCTACCTGCGATCGTCCCGCTCACGGTCTGGCTCGTGTCGCAGTTCTTTATCGGTCCCGACGAAGGTGTTGCGTGGATGGCCCACGTGGGCGGGTTCGTGTTCGGCGCCATCGTGGCGCTCATCGTGCGTGGCGCCAAGGGCGTTCGCGACAAGGTCTGGGACGACAAGTACAACGTGCCCGAAACGCCCGGTGGCTGGGACAACCGCTTCGGTGGTGTAGGCGACCGCCCTTGGTAGGCGGAGGCAGAAGGAAGCGACTGGTTAGTGTTTGAAGTGGCGCTCGCCGGTGAAGACCATGGCCATCCCGGCGGCGTTGGCGGCTTCGATAACTTCGTCGTCGCGGATTGAACCGCCTGGTTGGATTACTGCGGTTGCGCCTGCTTCGATCGCTGCCTCGAGACCGTCCTTGAACGGAAAGAACGCATCGCTGGCACACGCGCCACCCACGGCTCTACCGTCGGCCTTCTCGGCCGCGATTCGGCCGGCATCGCGGCGGTTCTGCTGCCCAGCCCCGATACCCACCGCCTGGAGATCCTTGACCAACACGATGGTGTTGGAGTTGGTGCGAGCGGCAACCTTCCAGGCGAACTCCAAATCGAGCCACTCGGCATCGGTGGGCTGACGATCGGTAGCCACCGACCAGTCGGCCCGACCCGTCACAAAGGAATCGGCGGTTTGCACAAGCAGGCCACCGTCGACGGTTCGAACCTCCAGAGCAGGCGAGCCAGGCGCGGGCGCTTCCAGAACCCGCAGGTTCTTCTTCTCGAGAAGCTTCGCCAACGCATCGGGCTCGTAACCAGGCGCCACGATGACCTCGGTGAACACGTCGCCCAAGGCTTCTGCCAACGCCAATGGCACCGGGCGGTTGACGGCCACAATTCCTCCAAACGCCGACACCGGGTCACCTTCGTGAGCCCGCTTGTAGGCGGTGGTGATGTCGTCGTGGCTGGCCAAGCCGCAAGGGTTGGCATGCTTGATCACCGCCACGGTTGGCGCGTCGTAGTCGTAGGCCATCCGGTGGGCGGCTTCGGTGTCGAACACGTTGAGGTACGACATTGCCTTGCCGCCATGCTGGGCGGCGGCATCCCACCAACCGCCGCCATCGATCGACCGGTACCGAGCGCCCACCTGGTGAGGGTTCTCGCCGTAGCGAAGGTCGCCGGTTTTCTCGAGCGCCAGGTGAAGCGTTTCGGGCAGTGCTGGTTCGTCGGTGCGGTCGGGGCTTGACGCATCGAACCAGGTGACGACCGACGCGTCATAGGCCGCAGTGTGAGCAAAGGCATCGCGTGCCAGGCTTCGCCGGGTGGCTGGTCGAATCTCGCCATGCTCACGCAACTCGACGAGGATCCCCTCGTAGGCGCTCGGATCAACAACCACCCCAACAAAGGCATGGTTCTTTGCGGCCGCTCGAACCATGGTGGGCCCACCGATGTCGATGAGTTCCTCGGGAGACGATGATGACGACGAATGGTCGAAGTCAGCCACGCTCGAACCAAACGGATACAGATTGCCCACCACCAGATCGATGGGGTCGATGTCATTGGCGACAAGGTCGGCCTGATGCCCGGGATCATCGCGGTCGGCCAGAATGCCGCCGTGGATCCGAGGATGCAGCGTCACGACCCGGTGGCCGAGCATGATCGGCGACCCGGTGTAATCGGCAACATCGACCACCGGAATGCCCGCCTCGGCGATTCGACTGGCGGTTCCGCCGCTCGAAACGAGCTCCCAGCCCAGGTCGTGTAAGCCCTGCGCCAGGTCGACGATGCCGCTCTTGTCATACACCGACAGGAGTGCACGCTTGGTGGAATTGGTCATGATGTTCTCCGCATTGCTGATTCTGTTGGCACTACTTCACTACCCCGCTGGTAACGATGCGCCGAATTGTTTCGACATAAAGCGCACGCTCGACCACCTTGATGCGTTCGTGCAGCGACTCTTCGGTGTCGTCGTCATTCACCCGCACGACCTCTTGGGCAAGGATCGGACCGTCGTCGACCTCGAGGGTCGCCACGTGTACCGTGCAGCCGGTCACTTTCACCCCATAGGCCAGCGCATCGCGCACCCCGTGCCAACCCTTGAACGATGGCAGTAGCGCCGGGTGGGTGTTGATAACCATGCCGGCATAAGCGTCGTAAATCGGTTGTCCGAGAATGGTGCCGAATCCGGCCATGACGACGAGTTCGATCTCGTTTTCTTGCAGCTGCGTCACCACCTGGCGGGTAAAGCCATCGCGGTCGAAGTCGTCGCCAAAGCTGTCGCGCTCGACGACGACCGAGGTGATTCCCGCCTCTTCCCCGACCTGCACCGCTCGACACGGGCGGTCGGTCAGAACCAGTTCGACCGGAAGCTCGGCGGCAAGAATGGCCTCGAGAATGGTGCCGCTACCTGAAGCGAGTACTGCGATGCGCACACGTCGAACCTAGTGGCCCGCTAGGCGGCTAGCCGAACGAGGGGTCTTCGCAGTTGCTGGTGCCGCCACCGCCGCCCGCTGGGGCCGTTCGGGGGTAAGCGTCGACGTAACCGGAACCCGGGTCCTGGGTGGTGAGGAATCGCAGGATTGCCCGGCTGAGAACCTCGGCTTCAAGCTGCTGGAACGCCGGAGTGAGAAGCAGTTCCTCTTCGGGTGGATTCGACAGGTACAACAGCTCGGTAAGGGTGGCCGGCACGCCGGCCGATCGACGCAGCACTCCGTAGTAGTCATCGCCGCTCTCGCCTTGGCGGAACTTCGCGCCGGCGTCGGTGTCGCCAGCCCACTCGATATCGATGTTCGAGAACTCAGCCAGAGCTTCTTCGTACACCAGACCAGCGAGACGCCGCGATTCGGGGTCGCGGTGCTGGTAGTACGTTTCGGCGCCGGGTTTGCCGATTGGGCCATCGGGGGCAGCGTTGTGGTGGATCGAGACGAAGGCGTTTGGCTCGATCGAGTTGGCGATGGCGGTTCGGGCAAGAATCGAAATGCGGTAGTCGGCGGTGCGGGTCTGGACCACGGTGACACCGGCGTCGGTAAGCAACGCTTCGACCCGTTCGGCGATGGCCAGGTTGATCTGTGATTCTTTGCTGCCTCGGGGTCCAACCGCACCCGGCTCGCTTCCGCCGTGACCGGCATCGAGAACCACATGGGCGCCGGTGATGATTTCGCCGTTCGAAACCACCACCTCGTTCGCGCAAGGGGTGAGTACCAGGTAGCCGCCATCGACCTCGTCGATCACATCGACCACAACACCAGATGGCGTACGCAACGCTCGAGCTACGCCATCGGTGGGTAGTGCAGGGAGCTCGCCGCCGAGGGTGAGCGCCAAACTTGGTGGCACGGTTGATTGCGGCGTGCGTCCGGCCAGGGTGGCGGGCGGACTGGCAGACTCGTCGCTATCGGCTGGCTCGACCTCGCGTTCGCCGTTGGTGCCCGTCTCTTCGAACGGCTCATCGTCGGTAGTTCCGCCGGCGGAGGTGGCGTCGCCTTCGGTACCGCCATCGGCAGCCGCCGCGTCGTCGGCAACCGGCGAAACGATGAGCGTCGGCCGTTCACCGGTGCACGCCGCCGCGATGAACAAAACAGCGAACAAAATCGAGAGGATCGGGGGGCGGAACACTCGGGTAACGATACCCGGCGACCACCCGTTAACGACGGCACCCAAAACGCAAACTGCCACCCTCAACGCCAGGGGCGCCGAAGGTGGCAGCGGTGCGATTTCTTCGAACGGGTCGGCTACAGGCCGGCCACGATTTCGGCCATCAACTCGCCAGCCTCGGTGGGGTTGAGGCCCACCTTTACGCCGGCGTCGCGCAGCGCTTCCATCTTGGCGTCGGCGGTGCCTTTGCCACCAGAAACGATGGCGCCTGCGTGGCCCATTTTCTTGCCCGGAGGGGCAGTAACGCCCGCCACGTAGCTCGAAACCGGCTTGGTGACATTGTCCTTGATGAACTGGGCAGCCTCTTCTTCCGCCGAGCCACCGATCTCGCCGATCATCATGATGGCTTTGGTGTCGGGGTCTTCTTCGAACGCCGCGAGGCAATCGATGAAGCTGGTGCCCGGAACCGGATCGCCGCCAATACCCACACAGGTGGTGACGCCGATGTCCTTCTGCTGAAGCTCATACAGCGCCTGGTAAGTGAGGGTTCCCGAACGGCTGACGATGCCAACCGGTCCGCCAGCCTTGGCGATATGGCCGGCGGTGATTCCGACATTGGCTTTTCCGGGGCTGATGAGGCCGGGGCAGTTGGGTCCGAGCAACCGCACATCGGGGTAGTCGCGCTGAAGCTTGTTGAAGAACCACGCTTCGTCATGAGCGGGAACACCTTCGGTGATGGCGACGATGAGTTCGACGCCGCCCTCGGCTGCCTCCATGACGGCACTCTTTACGCCTGCGGCAGGGATGAAGATGCAGCTAACGTTGGCGCCAGTGGCTTCGACGGCGTCGCCGACGGTGGCATACACGGGGATGCCTTCGACATCGGTGCCCGCCTTCTTCGGGTTGGTGCCGGCCACCACATTGGTGCCGTACTCCTTGTTCAGCAGGCCATAGTAGCGGCCTTGCGAGCCGGTAAGGCCCTGGTAAACAACTTTGCTGTTCTCGTCGAGGAAAATCGACATGTTCTGTTCTCGTTTCTTTCGATTTGTCCGGGACGGTTACTTGGCGAGATCCGAGGCCACCTGGGCGGCTTCGAGCATCGTGGTTTCCATACGCAACATGTCGTTGAGTTCGGGGGCGAGGATGGCGCGGCCTTCCTCGGCGTTGGTGCCGTCGAGACGAATCACGATGGGCGAATCGATGGTGACCCGCTTCATTGCCTCGAGGATGCCGTTGGCGACCTCTTCACCGCGGGTGATTCCGCCGAAGATGTTGATGAAGATCGACTTCACGTTGGGGTCATCGTTGATGACCTCAAGGGCGCCCGACATGACGTCGGCGTTTGCGCCGCCACCGATATCGAGGAAGTTGGCGGGTGATCCGCCCACCTGGTTGATGACATCGAGGGTGCTCATGGCCAGGCCGGCACCGTTGGCGATGACGCCGACGGATCCATCGAGACCCACATACTGGAGGCCCTTTGCGTGGGCTGCTGCCTCGCGCTCGTCGCGCTTCTGGGTGGCGTCGTAGGCGTCGAGTTCGTGACGGAAGTCCGCGTTGCCATCGAGCGTGACCTTGGCGTCGAGCACGTGCACCTTGCCCTCGGGGGTAAGGATGAGCGGGTTGATCTCGCAAAGGTCGGCGTCGCCCTCGGTGTAGGCCGTGTAGAGCTTCATGAGAATATCGACCGAGCCCTCGGTGGCGTCGGGGTTGAGGTTGGCCTTGGCCACCCACTCGCGGCAGACCTCTTCGGTGAGGCCATCGACGGGGTCGACCCAGATCTTTGAGATCTTGTCGGGAGTCTCCTCGGCGACCGTTTCGATTTCGACGCCGCCTTCGGCGCTCAGCATGCCCAGGTGCTTCTTGGCCCCACGGTCGAGGGTGAAGCTTGCGTAGTACTCCTCGGCGATATCGCTGGCCACCTCGATCCACAGGTTCTCGACGATGTGGTCGTTGATGTTGAGACCCAGGATGTTCGTTGCGTGTTCGCGAACGTCATCGATGGTGGCTGCGAACTTCACGCCGCCAGCCTTGCCTCGGCCACCGGTATGAACTTGGGCCTTCACCATGACTGGTGTGCCAAGCCGTTCGGCGGCGGCGACTGCGTCATCGACGGTTTGCACCGCTTCGCCCGGCGATACCGGCATCCCGTACTGAGCAAAGAACTGCTTGCCCTGATATTCGAACAGATCCACGTAAGTCTCCCTGTGACTACTTCCAACTGTGCCGACTGCACCTGCAGGAGGCACCTCGGCGATACTAGTGGGCCGAGACCCGTTTACTTCACTTCACGAAAGCCCGTCCACACCTCTTCATCATGCCGGTAGCAAAAGGACCCTCCCTCAGCTCTCGCGGCGCGTTGTTTGCGGGCCTCGCCGCGGTCGGAGTAGCGGCCCTTATCGTGCTGGGCGTGCTGTTCGCGTCGAACTCTGGCGGCAACGTCGAACTCAAGATCGGCGACAGCGACTTCCGCAACATCAACGCCAACCGACTCGCCAATGAGATCCGCGAAAACGGCCCGGTGCCGTTTTCTGACTTGGTCGGAACCAACCGTGCGGTTTGGGTCAACCACAGCGGCGACTCGTCGGACACCGGTTGGGTGGCGTTCTTTGCCCGGGTGCCCGACGCACCAGATTGCATCGTCGAGTGGAACCCCGATGACGAGGTGTTTTTCGATACGTGCGACGAGGCCAGCACCTTCCCCGCTTCGGGCGAGGGGCTCGAGACGGTCCCAACCCGGGTCGAGGAGGGCAACCTGATCATCGACATCAACCGTCTTGGCACCGACGATGAGTAACAGCGCGCCCGACGCTCGGGCTGCACTGTGCGCCGGCTTCGATGTTGGCGGCACGAAGACGCTTGGTCTGGCGGTGACCGCCGACGACACCATCGTCGCCCGGCAGAAGCTTGCCCGACCCCGCAGCGGCGACGAAGCCGTCGAGCAACTCGCCTCGCTTGTCGTCGATTTTGAAACCGAACTCGGCCAACGCGTCGACCGCGTCGGGATTGGTATCGCAGGCGCTATCGGCGATGGCTGGGTGAAGTTCTCGCCCAACATTCCCGAGATCGTCGACTTCCCACTTCACGATCGACTCGTTGCGGCCATCGACCGTCCCGTGGTGGTCGAGAACGATGCAGCGGCGGCGGTATGGGCCGAGGCCGCCCTCGGAGCGGCCGTCGGTGTTCAGAACCTAAGCTATGTGGCCCTCGGTACCGGGCTCGGAAGCGCGTTTATCCTCGACGGACGGCTTTACACCGGTGCCCATGGACTGGCGGGCGAGGCTGGCCACATGGTGGTCAACTCCGACGGCGAAACCCACCACACCGGGGTCAAAGGTCCATGGGAGATGCGGGCGTCGGGAACCGGCCTAGGCGTACTGGCCCGCTCGATGGCCGCCGACGGTTCGGCCCCCGGCCTCATCAGATTGGCCGGTAGCGTCGAGCAAATACGCGGCGAGCATGTTCTCGAAGCGCTCAGCAATGACGACGTCCGGCCGGAAGCCCATGCGGTGCTCGACGATTTCGCCGAGGACGTGGCGGTGGGCATGCTCAACCTGATCTACGTACTCGACCCCGAGCGAATCATTCTCGGCGGCGGCTTGGTCGAAATCGGCGAGCCACTTCGCGAACGTATCGACGCCGTCGTCAACTCCACCATGCTTGGCGGCGCATACCGGCCGGATGTACCCGTGGTTCTTGCCGAACTAGGAAGCGACGCAGGGGCGCTCGGCGCCGCCCTGTTAGCTCGAGGCTCGTTCGCTCGAAACTAGTTGGAGCCCGGCGGCTCGGTCGAGGTCATCGGGATCCGCGGGTCCTTCGGCATCGAAGCCCACGAGGTGCGCACCCACTTGTGATCGGGGTGGTCGGTGGACTCCGTCGAACGAACCTTCCCCGGACCCGCAAGCACGTTGAGCGCGTACATCGAATACCCGGGTGCAGCCGAGACTGGACCGTGGAAACCAGACGGCACGACACAGACGTCGCCGTCGCCGATCGCGACGGTGAGATCCTCGCCGTCGCATTGGGCTCGATGAAACCCAAACCCGTCGCTGGCATAGTTGGTGGTTCCGGCTTCGCCGATGCGGAAGTAGTTGAGCAGCTCGTTCTTGCTGGCATCGTCGGCTGATCCGTCGTGTCGATGCGGCGGATAGGCCGACCAGTTGCCATCGGGTGTCACCACTTCATAGCAAATAAGCTTGTCGGCGTCTTCCCAACGGTCTGGCGTGAAGAACTTGGTGACCTGGCGGGTTGCCGGACCCGCTCCGATGGTTTCGACCAGCACGTCATCGGCTGCGCCATATGCAGGTTTGAGTTTCTTCTCGGCCTTCGCCATACACAGAGCAACTTCGGCACCATCTCCGCTGGCCAAACGAATTTCTGAGCGGATAGGCGCGTACGCAAAGTCGGTGACGCGACTAAACACGCTTTCTCGACCTTGCAGCGACAGCAGTTCGCCTTCGCATTCCACGGAAAGGCCACCACCGCTCAGCGGCAGAATCACCATCTCGTAGGCGCTCGTGGGTATCGTCCGCGAATCGCCCGGCTCAAGCTTGAGCACACGAAGACCGGCATAGGTCCAGTCGGCGCGCTCGGCGGTGAGATGAAGCGGATCGGCTCCGTCGGCAAGCGACCCGGCGCGGTGGTGAACCATCGTCACGAGCGAACTCGACGATCTGGGCACTGCACGCGAACCGACCAAGAAATCATTGGTTAACTATCGGTCTTCGCCGGGGAAAGAAAAGCGCAACACGAGCAAAATCGTAGTCCCTAACCGAGCCGCATGATCGGCGCGACTCCCGCTACTGCTGATTGCGGAGAAACTGTTCGAGCTCTTCGACCATGGCGGCCGGATCGGTCGCTCCAAGCCGGTCATCGTCGTCGTGATGTGCTTCAAGCTGCCGCACGTATTCGAGCGTGTCGTCGTCCTCGGCCACCATTTCGCCGACTTGGCGCTCGTAGTTGGCTGTGGCTGCCTCGAGATCGCTGGTGCTGATATCTGCATCGAGGATTGGCGCAAGACGCTGCACCAGCGCTTGCGCAGCCTTCGGCGATGACGCTCCTGGAAGATACGAAGGCACGGCGGCCCAGAGGCTGACCACGTCGAGACCGCTTAGGAGACACTCGGTGTTCAGCACCCCGACGATTCCAGTCGGCCCTTCGTAGGTCGAAGGCTCGAGGCGGTGTTTGGTGGCCAGTTCGTTGTTTTCGCTCGATCCAAAGACCGGTGTTGGACGGGTATGTGGAACCTCGGCCAGCAACGCTCCCAATGTGATGACCTGTTCGACCTCGCAACGTTGGGCGATATCGATGATCTCTTGGCTAAAGGTGCGCCAACGAAGTTGCGGTTCGGCGCCGAGTACCACGATGGCGTTGCGTTCGTTGTCGATGGGACCGGACCAGATGCTGATGTCGGGCCACTGGATTTGTCGCTTCCGGCGGCCGTCGAGCGCTACCCGCGGGCGGGTGGAGGTGAAGTCGTAGAACTCCTCGGGCTCAATGTGACCGAGCTCGGAGCTGCTCCACCGGTCACGGAGATGCTTGGCCGCAATCGTGGCTGCGTCGCCAGCATCGTTCCAACCCTCGAACGCTGCGACGAGCACGGTGGCCTTGGCTGGAAGCTCAGTGGTGAGCCGGAGATACTCCACAGGATTCGAAGACACGGAGGCTGAGGGTATCGGCGCTTCAGAGCAATACCGACCGATATTTCGCTAGCTACACTCAACCCATGATCAGCATCGCCGAAGTCACCGAGGTCGACGACGAAATCGTCGACGCGTTCGTTCGTCTGATTCCTCAGCTATCCAAGTCGAATCCGCCGCCAACTGCCGATGAGCTGCGAGCGATGGCATCCAGCAGGTCGTCAGTGCTCCTGGTGGCCCGCGACGCAAGCCAGGACGACATGATCATCGGAAGTCTCACCTTGGCGCTGTTCCGTATCCCTACGGGCATGCGAGCCTGGATCGAGGACGTGGTGGTCGATGAGGCCGCCCGTGGGAAGGGAGTTGGCCGCACCCTCAACGAGTTTGCGCTCGATCGCGCCCGAGAGGCGGGTGCCAAGACCGTCGACCTCACCTCGCGGCCGTCACGAGAGGCCGCCAACCGGCTGTACAAGAGCATCGGCTTCGAACAGCGCGAGACAAACGTCTACCGCTTCATGACCGAAACCCTGGGCTGACGCCAGGGTTCGCGGCGACGGGTAAACACCGAACTCAGCCCGAAAACGACGGAGCCGCACCGATCGTCGATCGGTGCGGCTCCTGTGGTTCTGTCTTCACCGAGCCGAGCTCGGCGACTCGACTATGGGAACTCGTCGAGGTAGGTGTCGTTGGCACCTGGATCCGTGACCCGAACGAACATTCCCGAGGTGACCGTTGCGGCAAAGTTTGCCGACCAGTTACCCGTGGTTGCGTTGGTGGTCGGGGTCAGCGTTTCGAGCACCGTGGTGCCGTCAACATCAAGCAGCTCGACCGTGAGCGCCACGCCGGGCGCAAAGTCGAACGGATCGGCCGGCGTTACCGAACCGCTGGCCGTCACTGGCACCAGGCCAGCGAAGGAGATGTTGAAGTCAGTGACCTCAGCATCGTCCTCGGCGTCGACCGTGCGAGCCGAGGCGGCAAGGCCACCGTTGGAGACGTTGATGTCGTAGGGCAGAGCGCTGAAGTCGGCGACCCACGCTCCGGTGCCGTCAGCGGTCACCATCAGCGGCGCGCTGGGGCCGTTGGTTCCGGTTGCGATCACTTCGACCATCGCTCCAGGTGCAGCGTTACCGAAGACCATTTCGCTCCAACGCTCAACCTTGCTGATTTCGAGTGAAACCGTAACCGTCTTGACCGCACCATCGGTTGCATCGGTGGCCGTGACCACGTCGCCGATGGCGAGCGGTGCCGACGACAACACACAGGCCGGCAGGAATACGTTCATCGACAGCGGATCAAGCTGGCGCAGATTGCCGTTGGCGTCTGCGTTACAGGTGACCGTCTGTGGTGCGCTACCGGTGACCGTCACCGTGACGACGCCGTTCGGGGTCCAACCACCGGTCGAGAACACATCGGCGAACCGGTTGACCTCGAACTGAGTGTTGGGTGTGTTGTCCTGGGCGTCGGGGACACCATCGTTGTCGGCGTCACCGGTTGCCGTGTCACAAGCATCACCAATGCCGTCGCCATCGCCATCAGCCTGGTCGGCGTTGGGATCGACGGGGCAGTTATCGACCGCGTCGGCTACGCCGTCACCATCGTCGTCGGTGTCACACACGTCGCCAAGGCCGTCGCCATCAAGGTCGGCCTGGGCGCCATTACGGTCGACCGGGCAGTTGTCGGAGGCGTCAGGAATGCTGTCGTTGTCGTCGTCAGGGTCACAGACGTCGCCGCGGACGTCGCCGTCAAGGTTGTCCTGGTTCGGGTTGGGGTCGTTCGGGCAGTTGTCGGAGGCGTCGGGAACGCCGTCGCCGTCAGCATCTCCCGGAGCAACAACCGGAAGCTCGCAGTTGGTCCGAGTTTCCGCGACACAGGTATCGGTATCGGCTCCACCATCGGCGGAGTCGGTGCCACCTTGACCGTTGAGGTCGTCAGCGCCGGCGTCGCCACCCATGGTGTCGTTGCCTGCTCCGCCGACGATCTTGTCGTCGTCGGCGCCGCCGTAAAGCTCGTCGTCGCCGTCGTTGCCCTTGAGGGTGTCTTTGCCAAGCGAGCCGTCGAGCAAGTCGTTGCCCTTACCGCCGACGAGTACATCGTCGCCGTCGCCACCGTTGACGGTGTCGTTACCGGCGCCAGCCTGAATGTTGTCGTTTCCGAGTTCGCCGTTGATGGTGTCGCCACCCGGCTTGCCCTTGAGGATGTCGTTTCCGTCGCCACCGAAGATCTGGTCAGCGCCACCGCCGCCCTGAATACGGTCGTTGCCGATGCCGCCGAAGAGCTGGTCGGGACCACCGAGGCCACGAAGGCTGTCGTTTCCGGCTTCGCCGTCGATAACGTCGGCGCCGGTCTTGTTGCCGCCGCGCAAAATGTCGTCGCCGCTCCCGCCGCGAATGACGTCGTTACCCTGGCCGCCGTCGACGGTGTCGTTGCCGCCTCGAGCGAAGATGATGTCATCGCCGCCCTTACCGTTGACGATGTTGTCGCTGTTTCCGGCACAGATGAAATCGTTGCCGGCTGTTCCGTCGATCGTTGCCGCGTTGGACTCGATGACGTTGTAGCCGTTGGGGGCTGATCCACAAGCTGTTGCTTGTGCATATGCTGGCGCCGCCGCGGCCCCGAGAGTTGCAGCGACAACTGCGGTCGCCGCCGCCGAGACGGTAACTCGTCTCCGTATCGATGAGAAAGACTTCATCAGGTTGACCTCATATGTTGTTTGGATTGTGGAGAAGTGGGGGGTAGGTATGGCGCGCCACACGCGCGACCTTCCAAAAACGGAGCCCCAAATTGCAACTCCACTCTAGGGAGTAGTAGCGAAAACCAACTTCAATAGTGTTCGCAATTGTCAAAGCTGGCCGACGAAGCGTCGCCAGAGGAGTACCAAAGAGCATCCCGAATGCTCGGGTAAACTGTCCGCAGTGACTGAAACGCAACGCGTCCATCGTGCCGACATGATGTCCGATACCTCGACTCGAGGTCTCGATTACACGCGAGGGCTTTCGACCGCTACCGACGCGTGGCTCGAGCATCTTTTCGCGTCGGCTCTACAAACCCGAACCAACTCGGAAACCACCACGGTTGGTAGTGGTTCGCCCAGTGCGCGAGGCATTTCGCTGGTAGCCCTTGGCGGATACGGACGAGCCGACCTTGCCCCGCGAAGCGACATCGACGTGGTACTTCTTCACCACAAAAGCGTCGAGCTCGCAGAAGTCAGCGCCCTGGCCGAGAACATTTGGTATCCGCTCTGGGACGAAGGCCTCAAACTCGGTCACAGTGTTCGCACCGTCGCCGAAACGCTCGCCCTGGCGTCCGATGACCTCGTCACGGCTACGGCACTGCTGAATCTTCGTCATATCGCTGGCGACTCGGCCCTCACCAATGCGCTTCTCGATGGCGCCTTGGCCCAATGGACCAAGGGAGAAAAGCGCTACCTCACCGACCTGCACGAGCAGGTCCGCCAACGTGAGGCGCAGTATGGCGAGTTGGCGTTCCTCCTCGAGCCCGACCTCAAGGAGGCCCGCGGCGGTCTTCGCGACCTTCACGCGATGGCTTGGGCGGAAACCGCCGAGCCATGGATTCCCGATATCGATCGTCCGGCGCTCGCTCGTGCCGAATCTACGCTCAGCGAAGTACGGGTTGCGCTTCACCATGTGACCGGGCGGCCATCGGACCGCCTCCTCCTCGAGCTCCAAGATGAAGTGTCCGACCATCTCGGTTTTAGCGATGCCGACGCCCTGATGGCCGAGGTTGCCTCGGCTGGCCGCTCAGTTTTGTGGTCGAGCAACGGGGTCTGGAACCGAATTCATGGCTCGCTACGCAGCCGTCGACTCCGCAGCGCCAAGGCACGCGAAGTAGCACCGGGGGTCATTCTCGAGGAGCGACGAGTTCGGCTCGACCGACGAGTCGACGTCTACGCCGATGCACTCCTTCCTCTCCGTGTCGCTGCGGCCGCCGCCACACATCAAGCCTTTATCGAACGCGAAACATTGTCGACGCTGGCCAACGAGGCACCTCGACTTCCCGAACCGTGGCCTGACGAAGCTCGGGCACTACTTTGCGACCTGCTCCTCACCGGTCGAGCGGCCATCCCGGTGTGGGAAGCCTTTGACCAGGTTGGCCTCATCACGGCGTTTCTTCCCGAGTGGGAGCCCTGCCGGAGCCGCCCACAACGCAACGCGTACCACCGCTTTACCGTCGACCGACACCTCATCGAGGCTGCCGCGGAAGCAGCAGCCCTTGCCGACGAAGTCGACCGACCCGACCTGCTGGTGCTTGGCGCCCTCCTGCACGACATCGGCAAGGGGTACCCGGGCGATCACACCGAGGTCGGAATCGATCTGGTCACCGTCATTGCCCCCCGTATGGGTTTCGATGCCGACGAAACCGCAGCCCTTGTCGACATGGTGCGCCATCATCTTCTCCTACCCGACGTTGCGACCCGGCGTGATCTTGACGATGACGGCACGCTGCAGTTCGTCGCCGACTCGGTCGAGTCGGTCGAGTTGCTCGAACTCCTCGGCGCACTCACCGAGGCCGACTCCATCGCCACCGGACCCGCCGCATGGGGAACGTGGAAATCCGAACTCGTCGACACGTTGATCGAACGCACTACGCACCTCCTCTTGGGTGGCGATGTTGACGAGGTTGTCGACACCGACTTCCCCACCCCCGCCCAAAGGGCGTTGATGGCGGCGGGCGACCTGCACATCGTGCCCAGCGAGAACACCCTGACCGTGGCGGCCCCAGACCGGCCGGGTCTGTTTGCCCGAGTCGCCGGCGTTCTGGCGCTTAACGGCATCAATATTCTTGAAGCGTCGGTGCACTCTGAAGACGGCATGGGTCTCGAGTTCTTCCGGGTTGCCTATGCCTACGAGGGCTCACCCCCGTGGAAGAAGGTCATCGGCGATCTCGAACGCGCCCTTCAGGGCGGAATTGCCATCGAAGCTCGGCTCGCCGAACGAGCCAAGACGTACCGAAAGAGTCGGGCACAAACCGCTCGACCTATGACACCGGCGGTGTTGTTCGATAACACCACATCCAACGGGGCCACCATCGTCGAAGTCAGCTGTCCCGACGACATTGGCGTGCTGTACAAGATCGTCAAGACCTTCCAAGAGTTCGACCTGGATGTCGTTGGCGCAAAGGTGCAAACGCTGATGCACGATGTGGTCGACAACTTCTATGTACGAACCGCGACCGGCGACAAGCTCGAAGATGCCGAGGTGCTCGCCGACCTCGAACGCGCCATCTTGTTCTCGTTGATGAGTTAAAGCCCGGTCCTACTACCATCGGCGCTGTGGAGATATCTGAGGCCGACCTCATCCGCTGGAGCGAAACGCTTTCCGCTACCGCTCGAACCGGTTTGGGGTTCACCGAGAACCAGTACGAACGAGAACGGTTCGAGGAGATCCTTGAGGTCGCGGCCGATATGCGGGCCAAAGCAGGCTCACCCCACACCAAAGAGGTCCTCATCACCGAATGGACCAAGATGATTGGCGACGGCGTGGCCGGATACGTCACACCGAAGAGCACGGTCGGAGCCGTAGTCGGTAACGACAAGGGCGAACTGCTTCTCATCCAGCGTTCCGACTCTGGAACCTGGCTGTACCCCACTGGTTGGGCCGACGTTGGCTACTCGCCATCCGAGGTGGCCGTGAAGGAATGCAAAGAGGAAACGGGAATCGATGTTGAGGTCACCGGTGTCATGGCGATCCTCGATGGTATGCGTCTGGGATTTACCCGAATCCCTCTGTACTCAACGGTCTTTGTCTGCACCGCCGTCGGCGGCGAACTGCAGGGCCACCCCCTCGAAACGCTCGATGTCGGTTGGTTCTCTAGAGACAACCTTCCCGGTAACCTCACCGGCCAGGAGTATTGGATCGATGCGGCGTTCACCGCCATTTCCGGCGAGCCGTACGAAACCATGTTCGACGCCCCCCGAACACCACCGTGGGAACACGCCCCCACCGACTAGCAGGATGAAACGTTGATGGAAGAACCACGATCTAGTGTCGAGGAATCGGGAAAGACCACCGACGGCCTCGCGCACTACCGCCGGCGTTGGGCGGTGGAGTCGCCATGGTGCGCCGTATTGCTGGTGCACGGAATCGGTGAGCACAGCGGACGATACGAACATGTCGGGCGACTTCTGTCCGATGCCGGGGTAGATGTCCTGGCGTGCGACAACCGTGGATTTGGGCTCTCCGGCGGACCGCGAGGTCACGTCGAGTCGTTCGACCAGTTCATTGACGACTTGGTCGAGCCCATGTCGCTTCGCCGCGAACTCAGGGTTCCGGTAGCGCTGATCGGGCACTCGTTGGGCGGGTTGATGTCCACTCGGTATCTCCAAAGCAAGCATCCTCAGCCTGACATGGCCGCCCTCAGTGGGCCAGCGCTTGGGGCCGAGGTCCCCACCTGGCAGCGCACGGGTGCACCAATCTTGTCGAAAATCGTGCCGCGTCTGCGCATTAAAGGCGAGGTCGATGGCGAAATCTTGTCGAACAATCCGGCGGTTGGCGAGAAATTCAAGGCCGATCCGCTTCGGGTTGTCGCCACCACCACCAACATGGGTAACGAGATCTTCGAGGCGATGGCCAAAGCGACGGCCGAGGTAGGAGCGATCTCGGTTCCCCTACGCGTTATGCACGGCGCCGAGGATCGGCTTGTGCCGGCACACTTCAGCGAGCCGTTGGCAACGGTTCCGGGTTCGGTCCGGATCACCTACCCCGGGCTTCAACACGAGATCTTCAACGAAGACTCCCATGAGTCGATCGTCGCAGACATGATCTCGTGGATGCGCGACACGGTGGCTGCTCTGGCATCGCCGCATTAGCGCAGCAAAGCGAAGGAGTGGGCCTTCTCCCCCCAGAGAAGACCCACTACATTCTGGTTCCCACCACTGCTGGGCCTCACATTAGCGCACAAATGTCTGTGTTCTTTGCCGAAATGGGCCTTCGTTGAAAAACCCAGACCTCGACTTATGCGTTGCTATAGGCGGTCTCGGCATGTTCGGTGAGGTCGAGCCCTGCGAGTTCGTCGTCGCGTTCGACCCGAAGACCAATAACGGCATCGAGGATCTTTGCGAGCGCAAAGGTCACAAAGAATGAGTAGATGATGACCGAAAGCATGGCCACGACCTGGGTGAGAAAGAACTTGCCGTTGCCAAACAGCAGACCGTCGACGCTTCCCTCGACCGCGTCGGTGGCAAACAAGCCCAGCAACAGTCCACCGATGACTCCTCCGACGCCATGGATGCCGACCACGTCGAGGCTGTCGTCGTAGCCAAACTTCGTTTTGAGCTGGATAGCGAAGTAGCACAGCACCGATGCGACCAGACCGAACACAATGGATGACAGCGTGTTGACGTAGCCGGCTGCCGGGGTGATGGCGACAAGTCCAGCAACGATGCCCGACGCTGCTCCGAGTGTGGTGGCATGTCCGTCTCGGATCTTCTCCACTAACAGCCAGGCCAACATTCCGGCGGCGGGTGCGACGAAGGTGTTCATGAGCGCCTGGGCGGCTTGGCCATTGGCGGCACCAGCCGATCCGGCGTTGAAACCAAACCATCCGAACCACAAGATTCCGGTGCCCAGGAGCACCATGGTCAAGTTGTGCGGCGGCATGGGTTCGCTCGGCCAGCCCTTGCGTTTGCCGAGCACCAACACCAACGCAAGTGCCGCAACACCTGCGTTGATATGAATCGCTGTGCCTCCGGCGAAGTCGAGTGCCGGGAGATCGGCATCGATACCAAGGCCGCCGGTGTGATGGAAGCCGGTGTACACCCAGTAGGTGATCGGCGTGTACACGATGATCGACCAGATCGCAGCAAACACCACCCATGCCGAAAACTTCATGCGGTCTGCCACCGCGCCCGAAATCAGCGCCGGTGTGATCGAGGCAAACGTCATAAAGAACGCCACGCCGATCAGATCGGTGCCAGCTATGTCGTCGAGGCCCGCGGCGTTGAAATCGCCGATGAGTTTTCCGCCGAGCTCAAACCAGCCCTGCTCCTCGCCGTCCTGTCCGTTATTTCCCAACGAGTAGGTGAACAGCACCCACAACAGGGGCACGAACCCGATGCACACCATGTTCATCATCAACATGTTGAGCACGTTCTTTGTGCGGGTCATCCCGCCGTAAAACAGAGCAAGCCCCGGCACCATAAACACCACAAGCGCGGTAGATATGAGCATCCAGGCGACGTCGCCGCTTTCCATAAGTTATTCCTCCCAAGACGCTCTCCATCTTTGGGGGTCGGAATATCGGCTGTGTGACCCCTTTGTTTCGACTCTGTTAACAGTGAGCAGTCGAGGGGGTGGGCAAAGCTACGGCAATTGCAGCGTTTCGTCGGCGAGCCGTTTGAAGAACACCGAGCGGGCCAGCACATCGGTGGCGCCGGCCGCCCACGCAAGGGCTATCACCTCGTCATCGACATGCGATGCAAACCCGATGACGTCGCCAGCTATGTCGGGAAGCGCATCGATCACGCCCGGCCGGTTCAGATCGACAAGGACAACCTCGGCCGTGCAGGTGGCGAGCTGGCTTGGCGACCGTAGACGTTCTGCGTCGGGGAACGCCGAGCGCACCTTGGATTGATCCATCAGGTCAGGAACAAACACGGCGACCGTTGGACCATCGAGTTTGGATTGTTCAGACACGCCCTTCGGCCTCCCGTCTGCGCAGGTGCACAAAAGCCTTTGCCGCTCCCCACTCGAGTCCCGGTTGGTGCAGTTCGGGATGCACCTCGGCGAAGTTGGCGGGGGTAAGGCCATAGAGGTCGTCGGGAAACGCCTCGGAATCGAACTCGGCGCGGTCGGGAAGCGGCACCCCAGCAGCCCGCAACGCACGGGTGGGATACTGCACCGCTGTTCTCAGCAACGCCAGCGGCGTGGTGAGCTGATCGTCGATATCGGCGGCGAGAAGCTCACGCACCTGAGGGGCAAGGTCTTCCACAACCGCCTGACCGGCTGCGATTGCCTCCATCTCGAGTTGGCGGCTGAGGTGACCGGTTTGGGTCGCGACCTCGGCAATACAGCGGTGCACCCAAGTAGGCAAATGGTCGACGATGGCATCGGCAAGCGCTGATGAAATCTCGACCAGCCGAGCCTCGTCTTCATCCGACGCCCGACCTGGTTCAGTCATGGAGGGCTTGATTGAGATTGCCCGACCGCAGGCCCTCGAGATCGAGGGTCACATAGCGATACCCGGCCGACTTCACCGCATCGATCAGCTCAGCCCGCCGCTGCACAGCCTCGGCTAACCGGTCGTCGGGAACTTCGAGCCGAGCGACGTCGTCGTAGTGCCGCACCCGAAGCGAATCGAACCCAAGCTTTACCAGGTTCGCCTCGGCCCGGTCGACCGAGCGAAGAATGCCCAGGCTTACCGGCGTGCCATAGGGAAGGCGCGATGCCAAACATGCAGCTGCGGGCTTTTCAGCGGTGCGCAACTGCAGCGTTCGAGACACCTCGCGAACGAGTTCTTTGTCGAACCCGGCCGCCACCAGCGGGAACGAGGCGCCCCGTTCGGCAGCCGCAATCTGACCGGGACGATGATCGCCCAAATCGTCGAGGTTCACACCCAACACTGCGGTGGCATCGGCCTCAGCGGCCAGCGGGCCGATCTGGTCCATCAGGGCGTCTTTGCAGTGAAAGCAGCGATTGGCGTCGTTGACCCGGTACGCAGCGTTGAGCATTTCGTCGGTCTCGACCTCGACCCAGCGCATATCCCACTCGGTCGCGAGCTCGCGACAATCGGAACGCTCCCGGTCGGCGAGCGAGGGTGACACTGCGGTGGCCGCCAGCGCTCGGTGGCCCAACGTGTCGTGCGCAACCCAGGCCAGCAAGCTCGAGTCGACTCCGCCGCTGAACGCGACGACCACACTACCGAGGGCGCGGAGCTCGGAACGGAGCGCTTCGAGAGCTGCCTCGGGGCTGGAAGCGACGGCGGGCGGAGTATCGAGGAGCGACATTAAGGCCGGCCCGAGATGAACTGCTCGGCGAGCGCCGACGTGGATTTGGCAAGAATGTAGGTGTCGACACCCACCGTGATGAACGACGCTCCTGCCTCTTCATACCGGGTAGCCATGTCGGGGGTTGCGGCGTACACGCCGGCCGGCTTGCCGGTGGCGGCGATGCGTTCAAGTGCGTCGGTAACTGCGGCCACCACGTCGGGGTGACCGGGTTGGCCGCGGTGACCAAGGGCGGCCGCCAAGTCCGATGGCCCAACGAACAACGCATCGACACCGTCGACGGCGCTGATCGCTTCGATGTTGGCCAAACCATCGGCGGTTTCGATCTGCACGACCAGACACATCTGATCATCGGCCTTCGCAAAGTAGTCGTCGACCCGCCCCCATCCGGCAGCGCGACCTCCGGCCACACCACGCTTCCCTTCCGGCGGGTACCGCAGCGAAGCCACAAGTTCGGCGGCCTCATCGGCGTCGTCGACCATCGGCGCAAGAATCGTTTGTGCACCCACATCGAGGAGGCGTTTGATGATGGTTCGATCGCCCGTCATTGGCCGGACCAGCACATCGCAGTCAGCCGATTGGGTGGCCTGCAACTGCACGAGCACTTCACGCAGATCGTTGGGAGCGTGCTCGGTGTCGATGATGATGAAGTCGAAGCCCGCGTTTGCGCTGATTTCGGCGCACACCGGGTCGGCCAAACTCACAAAGATCCCGTAGGTCGTCGCTTGTTCGGTAAGCCGCCGCTTGAACCGGTTGATGGGCATCTCCACTCCACCAGTTGAGCACGACCAGTGCCGATATGCCTCTTTGGAATCAGGTGGCGCGACTAATTGGCGCGATCTCTTGATGACTAAGGCGAAACTGGGCGGGCGTCTCATTGGTCAGGCGGGCAAAGCGACGCGTGAAATCTGACTGATCGTAGAACCCAACATGGGCGGCAATTTCGACCAAGCTCATCTCGGTCTCTATCAGGAGGCGGGCGGCTGTTTCGACCCGCACCCGCAGCACATACTGCGTTGCACTCTGCCCGAAGGTCTTTCGCATTCGCCGCTCGAGTTGACCTGCAGAGCAGGACGCAATCTTGGCAAGGTCGGCAACGCGAATCGAGGCGGTCAGGTTCTCCCGCACGAAAGCCACCACATGTTGCAGGCTCTCGAGCGCAATGTTCTCGTCGCTTGGGGTCAGGAGATCTCGACTCACACTTACCAGGCCCACCAAGCTCGTCCGATCGGTGGGGTCGCCGACGGGGATCTTTGTAGTCAGATACCAGCCAAGAGCACCATCGGGGCGCCGAATGAGCTCGAGCTGGTCGCGGAGCGGATCGCCGGTGACGAACACCTCGCGGTCCTGCTCTTCATAGCGTTCGGCAAGCTCGGCGATAAACAGATCCGAAGCGGTCTTTCCCACCACCGATCGCTTTGAACGGGCACCGGTTCGTCGCACGAACGCGCTGTTGACCTCGACATACCGACCATCAGAGTCTTTCACGCAGAACATCACGTTGATGAGCGTCTCGAACAAGCTGATGAGCTCGTCCTGACACGCAAATACCCGCGTTTCGCTCGTTGAAGCGGTCTCGTCGGCCGATGGAGCCCCATCGTTGGTCTTTTTCGACGTCATGGTCGAACGGATCGTACAAGACGGACAACACTGTCTTCCCCCACACTGATCGTATGACTGCCCCCGTTTCGCCCCCCACCAGCTCGGCCGACTCGCTCATCGAACCGGCAATCACGCTTGTCACTCAGTGGCTGCAACGCAGTTCCGAGCTTGAAACGGCCGACGACCGCGAAACCATGGAGCAGTTAGGCGACCTCATCGCCGACGACCGTGGAGTCTCGTTTGTCATGGGGTTCGTCGACCGAGTGGTGCGGCCCGACTCCAACGCTGTCGGGGCCCGCCAGCTCACCGCTCTGGTGTCATCGGGGAAGCTGCCCGGGTTCCTGTCACGCATCGATGCCGCGCTTCTCACCGCCGGTGCACGTATCGCCCCGCTACTTCCCGACATCGTGTTGCCGCTGGCCCGACGCCGAATGAAAACGATCGTCGGCCACCTCGTGGCACCGGGAGAGCCGACCAAGCTCGCGAAACACCTCGAAACCAACCGGGCCGACGGCTTTGCGCTCAATGTCAATCTGCTCGGGGAAGCCGTCATGGGCGAACGGGAGGCAACCACGCGACTCGAACGCCTTCTTCGTCTTCTCGAACAGCCCCATGTCGACTATGTGTCGGTCAAGATTTCGGCGGTGGCTTCGCAGCTCAACCATTGGGCGTACGACGACAGCCTTCTACGGGTAAAGGAACGAGCGGCCCTGCTCTTTGATCACGCCGCTTCGGTATCGCCGCCCACCTTCATCAACTTCGACATGGAGGAGTACCACGACCTCGAACTCACGATGCAGGCATTCAAAGAGGTGCTGAGCGAACCCGAGCGACTTCACCTCGATGCGGGCATCGTGCTGCAGGCGTACCTGCCGGATTCCTTCGCGGCCCTTCAAGATCTCGTCACCTGGGCGAACCAACGACACATCGAGGGCGGCGGAAACATCAAGATTCGACTGGTGAAGGGCGCCAACCTGGCCATGGAGAAGGTCGACGCCGCAATGCACGGCTGGGAGCAGGCACCCTACGGAACCAAGATCGAAAGCGACGCCAACTACAAGCGTTGCCTGGAGTGGGCGTTCACCCCCGAGCGGCTTACCGGTGTTCGCATCGGCGTTGCCAGCCACAACCTCTTCGACGTTGCCTGGGCCAAGCTGTTGGCCGATGAACAAGGTGTCGCCCACCGGGTGCAGTTCGAAATGTTGCAAGGCATGGCATCGGCACAGGCCAAGGCGGTGAACGAGTCGACCGCAGGCAACGGCAGTCCGCAGATGCTGCTCTATACACCGGCGGTTGAAGCAAGCGACTTCGATGTGGCTATCAGCTATCTCTTCCGCCGACTCGAAGAGAATGCTGCCGACGACAATTTCATGAAGGCGCTGTTCTCTCTCACCCCCGGCTCCGCGTCCTTTGCCGAGCAGGAATCAATCTTCCGGGAAGCAATGGCGATGCGGCACAACGTGGCTGCCGCGCCGAACCGCACCCAGAACCGGTTCGACGGAGCAGCGGTCGCCCAGCCCGGATCCTTCAAGAACGACCCCGAGACCGACCCATCCCTTCCCGCAAACCGCAAATGGATAGAAGCGACGTTGGCCCGGCAGTCCAGCGAGTGCTTCGAACCGCTAACCACCACGATTGACGACATCGATGGTTTCCTCGGCGCCGCCCGGCGCGGCTTTGACCTGTGGTCGGCAATGCCCGCCGAGCAGCGCCGGCTCGTACTGCACCAGGCGGCAAACGAACTCGATGCTCGGCGATCCGAGCTCATCGCGGCGATGCTGCACGAGGCAAACAAAACGTTCGAGCAGGCCGACAACGAAATCTGCGAGGCCATCGACTTCGCTCGCTGGTACGCCGACGCCGCGACCGAACTCACCGCACCGAATGCCACGTTCAAGCCTCTGGGAGTCGTCGCAGTGGTCCCGCCATGGAACTTCCCGGTCGCCATCCCCGCTGGCGGAGTTCTGGCCAGCTTGGCCGCCGGCAACTCGGTGATCTTCAAACCGGCACCCGAAACGCCCCGCTGTGCGGAAATCGTCGCCGAAGCACTGTGGACTGCGGGCGTCCCAGGTCAGGTCTTGCAGTTTCGTAGGACCCCCGACAACGAAGTGGGTCGCCATCTCATCGAGTCGGTCGACGGGGTCATCCTTACCGGCTCATCAGAAACCGCCGATCTCTTTCGTTCATGGAAACCCAACCTCAAACTGTTCGCCGAAACGTCGGGAAAGAACGTCCTCATCATCACGCCAAACGCCGATATCGACTTGGCGGCGAAGGATCTCGTCCAGTCAGCATTTGGGCACGCCGGACAGAAGTGTTCGGCGGCGAGCCTGGCAATTCTGGTAGGCGAAGTCGCCGACTCCGACCGATTCCACCGCCAGGTCATCGACGCCGTCGAGAGCCTCACCCTTGGCGCTTCCACCGACATTCGCACCGATATCGCACCGATGGTTGGCGGCATCAACGATCGTCTTCGACGAGCGGTCACCACACTCGACACCGGCGAATCCTGGTTGGTCGAACCAACCATCTCTGGCGATACCTGCAGCCCCGGTGTGCGATCTGGCGTGACGCCCAACTCATGGTTTCATCGCACCGAGTGCTTTGGCCCGATCCTCGGTTTGATGCATGCCGAAACCCTCGACGACGCAATCGCCATCGCCAACAGCAGCCACTACGCGCTCACCGGTGGCATCCACTCGCTCGACCCGGCCGAGACCGACCACTGGATGGAGCACATCGAAGTAGGCAACGGATACGTGAACCGGGCCATCACGGGCGCTATCGTCGCCCGCCAACCGTTCGGCGGGTGGAAGCACAGCTCGGTCGGGCCGGGGGCCAAGGCAGGCGGCCCGAACTACGTCATGTCTCTTGGCACCTGGACGCCGACGGCCGAAGCCGCCACCGACGATTTCCAGGAAATCTACGACCAGCACTTTGCGAAGACGCACGACCCTGTCGGTTTGTTCTGTGAGGCAAACCTCTTTCGGTATCGACCGCTCGATCGCATCATCGTGCGGATTGGACCCGGCGGTACCGATGATGCCGACACCGACCTCAAGCTTGTCGAGAAGGCCGCCGCGATCTGTGGCGTTCCGGTACTGATGTCGAGAGCCGACGTTCAGGACGACGACGAGTTCTGCGCCGTGCTGCGATCCCTGACCAACGACGGCCAGTCGACACCCCTGATCCGGGTGCGGTTACTCGGCACCACTTCCGACCAAGTCCGCAAGGTCGCTGCTGGAGGCGCAATTCATATCGCCGATCAACCGGTCACCAGGTGTGGCCGCATCGAACTGCAGAACTATCTGCGGGAGCAAGCGGTTTCGATAACCCTTCACCGGTTTGGCAACCTCGTTGGTCTGCCAACCAGCGTGGCTAACGACTGAACTGCTGCACGACCTCGGCCGCTGGCCGGATTTCGGTGATGGCATCAAGCCCCTCGCCCGCCCACAGAACCCGGATCGACATATCGGCGTCGGTTGCGGCCTGGGTGTGCTGGGCAACCATGGGTTCGAGCTCGCTGGCGGTGAGTTCGTGCTCGCGGCCCGCCCACTCATCGGTCAGGTCGGTTCGCACACATCGACCGTCGTATCCCTCGGGCCAGTCGGGTCCGCGCACCTTGTCGTACAGCGTGCAGCGAATGGTGTCGTCGCCGGTTGCGGTGACCAATCGTTGCTTGGCGGCGTCGGCGTCGCGAGCTTCGTTGGTTGCGTACAGCGCGGTACCAAGCGCGACGCCATCAGCTCCCAATGCCCGGGCAGCCTCAAAGCCCGCAGCGTCGGAAATACCACCGGCAGCAACGAGCGGAATTTCGGGTGCCGCCGCTCTGATTGCTGGGAGCAATCCGAACAGCGAGCGACCTGATCGACCGTGGCCGCCCGATTCGCTTCCCTGCGCCACGATCACATCGGCACCGGCCTCGATGGCAGTCATCGCCTCGTTCAGGCTGGCTACCTGGCAGATCGCCACGGCTCCTGCCTCATGAATCAGCGGGATATGAGGTGCCGGTTCGCCAAACGAAAGCCAAAGCGCAGCCGGCTTGTACGCCAACGCATCGGCGACCGCAGTTTCGGACATGTTCCAGGTGATGAGGCCGATACCCACCCGTGAGTCGCCGGTGAGCTTCGCTTGCTCGTCGAGCCACGCGGTGTCGCCATACCCGCCGCCGAGAATGCCGAGTCCTCCGGCATCGGACACGGCCGAAGCCAGCGCTCCCCCGGCGATCTTGGCCATCGGTGCAAGCAGCACCGGCCGTTCGATTCCGAGCAGGTCACACAGATCGGCCACTGCGCTCAGCTCAGTCGATCGGCGAGTTCGGAAACCGGTGCCACGATGCCGGAGTAGAACGGCCCGAACTCGGCATAGTCAGACGATGCCTCATCGAATCGCATCGTGTAAACGACCTCTTTGAGATCGTCGGGGAACTGGCCGAAAAGCGTGACGCCCCACTCGTAGTCGTCGATGCCGGTCGAGCCGGTGATGACCTGCAGGATGCGACCTTTGAATGCCCGCCCTGATTTGCCGTGTCCGTACATAAGTTCTTTGCGCTCGTCGAACGGCAGGTTGAACCAGTTCTGTCCAGGATTCCGCCGCTTCGACATGGGGTAGAAGCACCAGGCTGGCTTATCGTCGGGCGGCAGCTCGGGGTAGAGCCGCATGTTGCGCATCTCCTCGGGAACCCCGGCGGCGTACTCGCTGATCTCGGTAAGCGACACGTACGAGTCGACGATCTCGAGCCGTGCAGCGGTGATGCGGGTCTGGAAATCTCGGAGCTTCCACCAGTCGGCGGCAAGCACCATGAATCCGACCTCGGCTTTGTGTCCGAGCATCGCCACCGAGATGACTTGCACCTCATCGGTTTCGGCCTTCGCTACGGCTGCGGCCACCTCGGCCCAGTCGGCACCCTGGGCACCTTTGCAGAACAGGTGCAGCACGCCCCAGCCCTCGGATGGAATCACGGGATCACTCATTCCCTCAACGCTACTGGTGAACGCCGTCGCTCTCCGAGTCGTATGTTCTACGAGAGTTCGAGTGGACTGTAAATGTTCATGGTGTCGCCGCGGGCAAACCCCGCCAGCATGAGGTTGGCGGCCCGGGCCGTATCGACCGCCAGCGCTGATGGTGCGCTTACCGCCACCACTGCTGAGAAGCCGCCGGCCCAAGCTTTCTGCACCATCTCGAAGCTGGCGCGCCCACTCACATAGAGCGCTCGGTCGCTGGCGGGTAGTTGCCCGTCGAGCAGCAGTCGGCCGATGACTTTGTCGACAGCGTTGTGACGGCCAATGTCCTCGCGAACCACACCAATGTCGCCGTCGGGCAGAATCTCGGCGGCCGCGTGCACCGACCCGGTCGATTCGAACAGCTCCTGCATTTCGCGCACCTTGTCGGGAGCGGCGAGCAGATGTGCAAGGGGAAACGGCTCGACGTTGAGTCGCTGGAGGCGATTGGTGAGTTCTTCGAGCGTCTGCGACCCGCACAATCCGCACGACGAGTTGGTTACCTGCAGGCGGGGTGTGGGTACCGGGGCTTTGCCCCCGGTTTCCACCGTGACCACGTTGTACTCGGTCGATACCGCTGAACCGGTGGCGCAGTACCGCACGGTCTGAACCGGGGCTCCGCCCAACAGGCCTTCGGCGTAGAGAAAACCGGCGGCCAGCTCAAAATCATGGCCCGGCGTGCGCATGGTCGTTGAAACTTCGACCCCGTCGAGCTGGATCGACATCGGTTCTTCGACGATCAGATCATCGGGCGCACGCGTGCGGCCGTCAGCATCAACCCGGTAGGTAAGAAACTGCTCAGAGCGGCCTTGGCGCATACGAACAGTCTCTCAGATCCTCCACCCCCAAGCGCCCTCGGCAACGCGACACTCGTGTCTGACACCTGTGTCGCGAACGAAGGCAAAGCGACACTCGTGTCTGACACCAGTGTCGAGCCCGATAGCGAAGCGCAGAGAGAGCGAGCTTGCGAGCGAACGACCAAAATTACTGATCGTCGGCTTCTTCTGCTGGAGCGTCGGTTACTACTGCTTCGGTGGTGAGGAACAGTGCCGCGATGGAGCCGGCGTTCTGAAGCGCTGAGCGGGTGACCTTGGCGGCATCGATAATGCCGGCCTTTACTAGGTCTTCGTACTCGCCGGTTGCGGCGTTGAAACCGTTTGAGCCTTTGAGTTCGCGAACGGCATTGACGATGACGGCGCCATCGAGACCAGCGTTCTCGGCAATTTGGTTGAGCGGACCCGAAAGCGAGCGGGCGACGATGCTGGCGCCAACCGATGCATCGGGATCCTTCTTCGCAAGCTTGTTCGCCACGGCCTCGGCCGCAGCCTGCGCCCGAAGGAGGGTGACCCCACCGCCAGCCACAACACCCTCTTCGATAGCAGCCTTGGTGGTGCTGACAGCATCTTCGATGCGGTGCTTCTTTTCCTTCAGCTCAACCTCGGTGGCCGCACCGACCTTGAGGACGGCGACGCCGCCAGAGAGCTTGGCAAGCCGCTCTTGCAGTTTCTCGGCGTCATAATCGGAGTCGGTTGCTTCGAGTTCGGCTTTGATCTGTGCGACCCGGCCAGCGATCTCATCATCGTTGCCCGCACCTTCGATGATGAGCGTTTCGTCCTTCGATACAACGATGCGTCGAGCCTGGCCGAGCATGTCAAGGGTGGCGGTTTCGACTTTGAGCCCGATCTCTTCGCTGATGACCTGGCCGCCCGTAAGGATGGCCATGTCTTGAAGCATTGCTTTGCGCCGATCGCCAAACGCTGGGGCCTTTACTGCGACCGCATTGAAGGTTCCACGGATCTTGTTGACGACCAGGGTAGAAAGCGCTTCGCCTTCGATGTCTTCGGCGATAACCATGAGCGGCTTGCCGGTCTTCATGACCAACTCGAGCACGGGGATGAGGTCGCGTACTGCGCTGATCTTGGAGGAGACGAACAGGATGTAGGGCGCCTCAAGCACCGCTTCCATCCGGTCGGTGTCGGTGGCGAAGTACGGCGAGATGTAGCCCTTGTCGAAGCGCATGCCTTCGACGAGGTCCATTTCCATGCCAAAGGACTGGCCGTCTTCGACGGTGATGACGCCATCCTTGCCGACCTTGTCGATGGCATCGGCGATCATCGAGCCAATAGTGGGGTCGGCCGAGGACACCGAGGCGACCTGGGCGATTTGTTCTTTCGACGTGACCTCATTGGCCATCGAGCGGATCTCACCGACCGCCGCCTCAACGGCAGCCTCGATACCGATCTTGACCCGCATCGGATTCGCCCCTGCGGCGATGTTACGAAGACCCTCGCGCACCATCGTCCAGCCAAGGACCGTAGCGGTGGTGGTTCCGTCGCCAGCGACATCGTCGGTCTTCTTGGCAACCTCTTTAACCAGTTCGGCGCCGATGCGCTCGATGGGATCTTCAAGGTCGATCTCTTTGGCAATCGAAACGCCATCGTTGGTGATGGTGGGAGCGCCCCACGTCTTGGAGATCATGACGTTGCGGCCCTTTGGGCCCAGGGTGACTCGCACCGCGTCGGCGAGAACGTTCATGCCGGCTTCAAGCGAACGCCGGGCTTCTTGATCGAAAGTGATGTTCTTGGCCATGGAAGGCTCCTGCAGAGGTGAACGGCGAGCGCTGGCACTCGCACATGACGACTGCTAATCCAACCAGCTCGACGTGTTCTGTCGCAACACCAGCCACCAAAAGTTTGCGAACGTCTTCAAATCGATCCGAACTCGGGCGGGATTGGGTTGTAGGAGCGACAGATTCGCTCTCGAGCTCGGGGATTTGAGGTGCTCTGGAGCGCTATGCAGCGAGCGAGTTTGCGCCGACGGCGGCGATCAGCGCTTCGGGCGCTGATGGCTTGGTCAGTATCTGAGCGACAGGAAGCTCGCGTAGTTCGGCTTCGGCACCGGCCAGCGGGTCGTTGGTGTAGAGCACAAGTCGAAGATCGGCGATGAACCCACAGAGCAAAGACTCTTCGATGGCCTCGAAGCTACTGCCTACTCGGAGCCGCTCGTCGGCGATCAGACAGTCGACGGGGCCACCGCGGACACCGGCGAGGAGTTCGCGAACTTCACTGGCCGTTGCGGCGACGCTTACCCGAAACCCAGCATCGCCCAAGATGAGGCGGGAGTAGGTCCGAACAGCGTCGTCGGCGTCGGCGATTGCAACGTGCAGCATGTATGCAGATTCGACGATTTGGCGCTGTCGCTTGACCGAAACGGGCCGACCGGATCATCTTCAAAAAGAATTTGGCGAAAGAAGTAAACCTTTTGTGTCGACCGTGCGTGTGAGAGGAAACAAGCGATTCCCCCCAACCACGAATAGAAGGCCAAACAACCATGGCGGATCTCACTCCCCCCGTACTCCCCAGCCACCCCGCAACCCGCAAGTTCCCCAAACGACTTGCTACTGCAGCCGCAATCGCCGGAGCATTGCTCCTGAGCGCTTGTGGATCGAGCGGCGAAGATGCCGCACCCTCGTCGATTCCCTTTGACGACAGTGCTTCTTCAAACAGTGCCTCTTCAAACACCGAGGAAGTCACTCCTGCTCGCGACCAGGCCATCACCCCCCGCACCGTGGCACCAGAGGCCACATCGCCAACGTCGGTCGTCGTGTCGACCGGGTCGGAATCTGATCCAGAGCCCGAGGCCGAGCCCGAGCAGGCCACCGAGCCGGAGATTGTGTACTCCCAAGCCGACGTCGCCGCAGTCTTGCGAGTTGACAACGTTTCGTCCGACGACGTGCTCAACATCCGCAGCGCGCCGGGTGCCTTCAACGACATCGTCGGAACGCTCACCCACGACGCGTGGTATGTGCAGGCAACGGCCAATGAAGCGACGGTCGATGGCGTCCTCTGGATTGAGGTCGAGAAGGGCGACGGGACAATCGGCTACGTACACAGCAACTACGTAACCGAAACCAACGGCAACTGTGAAGAGATCTACGAGGTCACCGACCCGATCAGCACCGTTCAAACAACCGGCGACCTCGATGGCGACGGCCTTCAGGACGACGTCAACCTCATCGTCTCAGACCCAGACGTGGTCCTTGAGATCTCCTACGGCAGTGGTGCGGAATATCAACGACGGTTCGACAGCACTCCCATGGATGTTCTTGACGGATTGGGTTTCTACGCCGTAAGCACGGTCGACATCGACGGCGACGGACGTGACGAGCTTCGCGTCGACGACAGGGTGAACCGGTGGACGGGAACCACGTTCTACCGAGCGGTGAACGCCTGTGAGGTCTGGGCATACGGAAACGGCGGCAGCGTGTTCAATCTCGGCACTTACGGATCGGCGGGCTCGCCAATTCTGTGGAGCTGTCGAGACGCTGGAACCCCCGACCTCACGATCTACACCTCGGTTGGCCGCCAGACCGACGACGGCATGGTGTTCGACGTAACCAACTACGGCTTCGACATCAAGGAGGGCTTTGTACCTCTGGCCGACAACCCGCCGTTCACGATCAGCGCTGAAGAATTCAATGCGACAGCATCGAGCGCCCCGGTGTGCGAGCTGTAGCACTCGCCCGGCATCGACCATGCCCTAGTCGCCGTAGCCGTTCAGTACGGTTGCGGCGACTTCGGTGATGCAGGCAGCTGTGTCGCTGAGCGCACGTTCTTCACCGAACAACTCCACGAGCGAGTAGGCGGAGATCTGTTTGCCGAACTGATCGAACACCCGGCCCGCGATGGCCACCACTTTGGTGCCGGCTTCGGCGGCGAGCGCAGCCACGCCGCCGACGACTTTGCCGTTGAACGATTGCTCATCGAGAAAACCCTCGCCGGTGATAACCAGGTCGGCTTCCTCGATAGCGGTAAAGAGGTCGAGCTCTTCGGCAACGAAGTCGAAGCCGTCGACCAACGTGGCTCCAGCGGCTGCGAGTCCGCCACCAAGCCCACCCGCTGCGCCAGCCCGAGGCATCGGGAGCACATCGACACCGTGTTCCTCCAAGTACACCTGCGCCAACCGCTGAAGTCGACGCTCGAGAAGTTTGATTTGAGCGGGGCTTGCACCTTTCTGTGGCCCAAACACTTGGGCACAGTCGAGAAAGCGGGTTCGTACGTCGCAGGCGACGATGAGCTCGACACCTCGAAGTCGTTGCAGAGGAAACATCGCCCGCAATGCTCCAAAGCCGCCGTCGGTTGTAGCCGAGCCGCCAACGCCCACAACGATCCGTTTGGCGCCCTGTTCGATTGCCGCCGACACCAACTCCCCGGTGCCGGTGGTCGAGGCAGCGATTGGGTCGTTGTTCTCGGCGCCAACCAGCGCTAGTCCCGACGCGGCCGCCATCTCGATCGTGGCGCTGCGGGCGGATCGGTCGTATCGCCATGCCGCCTCGACGGGGTCACCAAGCGGACCGGTGACCACCAACGAACGGTTGGGCCCGCCGAGCGCGTCGAGAAGCCCTTCTCCGCCATCGGCCAGGGGGATCTGCTGTGACTTCCAGCCCGCCTGCTGGGCGGCAAGCGCGACCGCGTCGCCAACTTCCGCTGCAGAGACGGTGCCTCGAAACTTGTCGGAGGCGACGAGCACCTTCACGGCGCCAATTTTTCTCGTCGACTCTTCGAAGCGTTAACGCTTAGAAGATGTCGTCAGACCCGATGATGATGATGATGTTGGCTGCCGCCATACGGGCACCATCGTCGTCGTTCTTCAACGTGACGCTGCCATCGTTCGGCAAACGCTGAATGATGCTTGGGTCTTTGCCCAGGTTGTCGACAATCTCGCGAGCGTTGGCTCGGAAACCCTGTTTGAAGTACACCTTCGACACCGAGGAGTTGGGCGCGTTCGCCACGTCGACTTTGTAGTTCATGACCGTCAGGTCGTCTCGGAGACCGCCAGCAAGGCCCGGAGTACCCACGGCGTTTGCGGCGACAACGAGCACCTCAGATGGTGGTTGTAGTCCGTTGTCGTCGCCTTCAGGGGCTTCGGTTGTTGCGGGAGCCTCGGTGACGGTGACCGGCGGGTCGTCGATACCGGTCTCCTCGCCTTCGCCGCCAGTGCCCTCGCCACCAGTTCCTTCTTCGTCAGTGCCTTCGCCACCTGCGCCATCGTCGCTCACTTCACCCGAGTCGGCGGGCGTGGATACATTGAGGGCGCCATCGTCGCGGGTACCCCAATACAACATGATGAGCCCGAGGATCACGGCTAGACCAACAAGTCCTGCTCCCCGAAAGAGGGCAGAACCGGCGGACTTTCCGAACGAACCATCAGTGGCGGCGTGACGACCTAAACCTGTCATTGTGCGGGTGGCTCCTGTACGAGTGGGGTCTCAATGCGGGAACGGCGGCGGCGATCGCGCAGCCGACGAAGTCGACGAACAACAAGGGGATCAAACTCGGCGGCCTCTTCGTTGTCGAGAAGCTCGTTGAGAAGCTGGTAGTAGCGGGTGGTCGACAGTTCGAACTGCTCGGTAATTGCGGTTTCTTTCGAACCGGGTTCGGTCCACCAGGAGCGCTCGAAATCAAGGATCGCACGCTCTCGCTCTGTCAATGGCATGTGCTTCGGGCCTCTCGCCTTCTAAGTAGCCAACGTCATTCGTTACGCAAAAGTACATCACTCGGGCACCGGAACCGGTGCACCGAGGAATTCGTTGAGCCCGAGAGGAGAATTGAACTCCTGACCTGCTGTTTACAAGACAGCTGCTCTGCCAACTGAGCTACTCGGGCAAGGTCTCAAATTCTAGCGGACCACAGCCCGGTTCGAACGAGGGTTTTGCCCACGCTCACGCCGAAGAGTTTGAGCTACAGCAAGCCTCGGCTTCGGGCGGTCCAGACAAATACCTGGCGCGCGCTGCCCTCGCCGGCCATCGACTCGGCAGCCACTGCTGCGGCTTCGTCGCTGATCGCTTTGCCACCCTGGTGCGCCTTCACGTTCACCTCGGCGGCCCGTTCGGCGAAGATGAACCAGCCAACCGCTTCGTCAACCGATGCCCCCACGGTGAGGTTGCCGTGGTTGCGCATGATCAGCAATTTGTTGTCGCCCAGGTTCGCAGCCAGATCTTTGCCACTCACCATGTCGAGCACATCGACCATCTCGTTGTCCCACACCGCTTGGGAACCGTAGAAGGCCGTCGACTCCTGACTCACCATTCGAAACGGCTTCACGAACGCCGACCATGGCGTGCCATAGGGCGTGTGGGTGTGCACGGCCGAGACCACATCGGGTCGGGCCGCCAGCACCGGGCTATGGATGAAGTACGCAGCGTTGTTGATGGTGATGTTGGGGTCGGTTGCTTTGCCATCGGGGCCCACCATCACCATGTCGTCGGCGCTAGCCTCGCCGAAGGGCACGTCGTAGCGAAGCAGCCAGAAGTGGTCGAGTTGTTCGGGATCGCGGGCGGTGATGTGCCCGTCGCCAAGCTCGCCCCAGCGACTGCTGGCCATTACCCGGTAGCCAAGCGCACAACGTTCGCGGCGCCATTGGCGGAGTTCCTCGACCGAGGCGCCCTCGGGTTCGCTGATGTAGGTGCCAAAGTTTCCCATGGTTACAGCCTAGAAGAGCGGGTCTACCGGTGGCGACTAACTTCGTACATCGCTACCGCTCCGGCTGCGCCGACATTGAGCGAGCCCAGCACACCCTGCAACGGAAGCGCGGCGACCACATCGACGCGGTCGCGCACCAGCCTCGAGAGGCCAGTGCCTTCGGAACCAAGCACCAGGCACGTTGGCTCACCGGCAAGATTGAGATCGAACAGGCTTTGGTCGGCGCCGCCGTCGAGTCCGACCGTCCAAATCCCGGCCTCCATGATCTTGGCGATGGCCGCGGGCAAACCGCCAACCACCGTCATCCGAAGATGTTCGATAGCGCCCTGTGCGTTCTTGGTAACCGTCGGCGTGAGGTGCGCCGCCCGATGTTTGGGGAAGATCACGCCGGTCACACCCGCACACTCGGCGGTCCGCAAAATGGCACCCACGTTGCCGGGGTCGGTCACACCGTCGAGCGCAAGCAAGAACGGCGGCTTGCCGTTATGGGGCCGGATGAGTTCGTTGAGTCCGATGCTCGGCACTGGCGCGGCGTTGGCCATAACGCCCTGCGAACTTTCGGTGCGAGCCATCGTGTCGAACTTGCTTCGGCCAATCTCGCGAATCGGCGTTCGGGTTTCATCGGCGAGGCCCACGATGTCTTCGAGAATGGGTGCGGCGTCCATGCCGGCCGACATCAAGATTTCGCGAACCGGGCGCGTTCCGGCGAGCAGAAGTTCGCGAACGGCGTGCCGGCCCTCGACATGATCGCCGCCAAGCCCTTTCCGTTCGCCCTTGGGGCTATCGCTCGAGGTGGGACGGGTTGGCGTGGATCCGCGTTCTCGCTGCCGACCAGTGCCCGGACGACCACGGCCACCTGGCTTTCCGCCGCGTCGATTTCGATTCGGGCCACCCTGACCCGAGCGTCGACCACTCATGTTGCTACTCGCTTTCGGCACCTTCGAGAAGTGCTACCGCCCAGCAGGCGATGCCTTCAGACCGTCCGAGCGAGCCAAGTCCTTCGGCCCGCTTGCCTTTGACGGTTACCGGCGCCCCAACGGCGTCGGTAAGACGACGTTGCATGGCATCGCGCTTGGGCGCCAACTTCGGCGCCTCGAGCACCACCGAGCAATCAACGTTGCAGACGGTCCATCCGGCTTCACGAATATCTCTCATCGCCGCCGTGAGTAGCTCGATGCTGTCGGCACCGGCGAGCGCGGGATCGGTGTCGGGGAAGTGGCTACCGATGTCGCCAAGCCCCGCAGCACCAAGCAGCGCGTCGGTTACGGCGTGAGCAATTACATCGGCATCGCTGTGGCCATGTAGCGCTCGCTCGCCTTCGAACGCGACCCCACCGAGCATGAGCACCCGTTCGGGGTCATCGCTGAACGGGTGGATGTCGAACCCTTGACCAACGCGGATTCGACCCGTCATGTGGTTGGTTCGGGGGCAGCAAGGTCGGTGTGCATGGTGATCAGCGTATGGGCGATTGCCAGATCTTCCGGGTTGGTAATTTTGAGGTTGTGTCGATCGCCGTCGACCAGCATCACCGAACCGCCTTGTGCCTCGACGAGGCTGGCGTCATCGGTTGCATCGTCGCCTGACTCATGCGCCGAGCGGAGTGAAGCGGCCCGAAAGGCCTGCGGCGTTTGGACACCGACCAGGGTGCTCCTGTCGACCACTCCCCCGCCGATTCGGCGGATGGTGTCGGTGACCGGGACAGCCGGAACCGCAGCATCGGCACCCGCTGCAACCGCGGTAATGACCCGCTCGAAAAGTGCCAGGTCAGCGAGTGGACGCGCCCCGTCATGCACCAGGATCACGTCGGCGTCTTCGGGCACCGCCGCGATTCCCAGCCGTACCGACTGCGAACGCGAATCGCCTCCGGCAACCACCGTCACCGAACCACCGGCAGCTGCGTCGACGGTGGCCGAGATGTCGTCTACCTGGTCGGCAGCCACCACCACAACGACCCCGTCCGACGCCCGCAATGCGGTAGAAATCGAGCGGTCGAGCACCCGAACACCAGCCAGGTCGGCCAGATGTTTTGGGCCACCGAATCGCGTTCCCGACCCCGCAGCGACCACCACGGTCCAGATCATAAAAGAAACCTCTTCGCCCCAAGGGAGCGCCTGTTACACATGTCACCTACGATATGAGGTGCCATGGTTGATACAGCATTGCTTTCCGAAACCTCATTGTTCTCGAACCTCGATCCGGAGCTGCTCGCTCCTATCATCGCAGCCGCCACCGACCGCTCCCTGCGTCGGGGCGACGTGATCTTTGAAGAGAACGAAGAACCCGATGCGCTCTACGTGATGACCGATGGTCGGGTTGCCATTGCAAATCGCTCGATCGATGGCCGCGAATCGGTGGTTGCGCTCATGGAACAGGGCGACCTGTTCGGCGAGATGGGACTCTTCGACGGCATCGGTCGATCCGCCGAGGCACGGGCGCTCGAACGCTCGAACATCATCGCAATCCCCTACGAACCCGTGCGGGCACTGTACGAAGAAAACCCCACACTTCTGTGGCGTGTTGTGGCCATGCTTGCCGGCCGGCTACGCAACATGGACGAAGCACTTGCCGACTCGGTGTTCCTCGACGTGACCGGCCGAACCGCAAAGCGGCTGCTCGAGTTGGCAGGCGAGGCCGACGAGTTCACGCTGCCAGTCACCCAAGAAGAGCTGGCCGGAATGGTCGGAGCGTCACGAGAGCGGGTGAACAAGGCCATCGCCTCGTTCGTCAAGCTCGGATGGATCGAACAGGTCGATCGCCGCTACGTCATCACCAACCGCAAGCAGCTCACCATCCGCGCCAGGTAGCGCTCGCTACTCTTCCTCATCGACCACCTCAACCTCAACGGGCGAGGGAATGTCGAATTGGCTGAAGCAGTCATTGAATGCTTCGGCGAAGGCATCGTCGACAATGGCACCGTCACTGGGATCGTCGAGCTGTGAGTCAATAACTCGTCCGCAGTAGTCGGCGATCAGCATGAACTCTTGACTGCCAAACGACCCGTTTCTTCTGGTGCAGTCGCGGTAGTCCGGGAGGAGCGCATTGGTCTCCTCGAGGGTGAGCTCTACTCCCAAGTCGGGTGACCACAGATATGCGCATGCGGTCGCCGCGACCTGATCGCTGGCAAAGTTGTCCGGACCAGAAAGCCCGCCGTCGAGGGCAATCCCGGCTTCAACAAGACACGTGGCCAGCGCTTCGGCTCGAGCGGCGGCCTCGGATTCGGTCGGAAGTTCTTGCAGCGGCGGCTGTGCGCACTCGTTCACCCCTTCGCTCACCGCTTCAAACTGGGCCTCGTCGAAGGTAAGAAACCCGTCGGCCATACCCGGTGACCAAATTGGAAACACCGGAAGCTCAAACAAGGTCGCAAATACCGCCTCGACATTCATGTCTTGGGCCTCGCGAACTCGCAGGGCGTCGAACGCGTGGTCGATGACCGTACCCATCGGGCTCACAAACCAGCGTCCATCTCGTTCGACCAGCCGGATCTCGATCGGCGTCGCTGCGGCGACACTTGCCATCGCCCGATCGTCGCCGTCAACGCAGCTATCGGAAGAAGCGGCTACCGCTAAACCAACGTCGTTTCGTCGGCAGTTTCCATCGAAGTTGAACGACGGCTGGTTGCCGAAGGCCGATTCGGTGGGAACCCGTTCGATGCTGAACGTCTCGATAACTGCGGTCAGTCGACCACCATCCTCGTCGAGACGCGGATCGTCGAACGTGTACAAGTTCGTCGATGGGAAGTCGTCGACGATCGAATTGAACACCTCGGCAAGCTGCGATTCGTAGAGGTGAACGGCCGGCACCTCTACCGGATCGACCAGGTTGATGATGGCCGATACGTCCCATGCTCCCTGCGCAGTCATCCATTGCCGCACCGCGGCCTCGGGCGATTCGGCGCCGGTTGGATCAATCACCGTGGAGTAGTCGGGCGTGGGCCAACCCTCAGCCTTGCGGACCGCCTCGAGGAACGTGTGGAGCACATTGACCCGCCATCCCTCGTCCCCATCGGTCACCAGAATCTCGAAGTCTTCCTCGGCGAACAGCTCGGGCCACGACGCAATCCACTCATCAAGATCGGTGGCAAAGCCATCCTCCTGGCCCGTCTGCGCAGAGGCGCCGAGCGGGAGAGCCCGTGGATCGGTCGAGGATGAGAAACGGCCATCGACCATACGAACGGCCCACAGATCGGCGGTGAGCTGACGGGCGATGAGTTCAACATCTTCGTGGGCAAAGTCGAAGCCGGAAACATCGCCAGTGTCGACGCCACCGAGAACCTCGACCCGCTCGAGTTCGGCGACCATCGAGGCAACTTCGGGAGCAAGGACGGTGCGTTCGTCCGGGTCGATCGAATCGAGAATTCCGAGCGCGTCTTCGTCAGCCATGGCGTCGAGAAGCTGTTCGACTGCTGCTTCAGGTCGGCCCGGGCCGTCGTTGTTTGCAACGTTGTAGGCAACCGATCCGCCGAGCAACATCGTTGCCGCAGCGGCCAATCCACCAAAGAGTCGGCGGCGCTTGGGCTCCTTCACGACCATCGACGACACTTCGGTGTAGCTGGGGAGGGTCTGAGTGTCGTCGAGCGTGACCGGCTGGGTACTCAGTCCGAGTTCTTCAGCGGTGGGCGCGAGAGGTGCTGACTCTGCGAGCTCGACCATCAAGGCTCGGATACGGGCGTCTTGGGGGGTGGGGTTACTCATGGAGAGACTTCCTGAGGTTTGCGCGTGCTCGAGCCAAGTGGCGTTTTACCGATCCCTCGCCAATATCGAGGAGATCAGCGACTTGGGCGATCGACATATCGTTCCAGTAGGTCAGGAACACCGTCGCTCGTTGCTGGACACTGAGCTTTCCGACCGCCTCGAGCACATCGGGACGAAGATCGGGAGGCGCCAAGACACCGCTCACCGCAACCGCGTGCTCGCGTTTCTGACGACGCATCGCGCTTCGTCCGTGAGACTTCGCGGTGTTGAACACCGCGCGGTAGAGGTAGGCACGTTTGTTGGCAACGCTCGGCCAGGACGGCGTACTCAGCGACGAAAGCACCGCAGACGACACCACATCTTGGGAGTCGTGCGGCCCAACGAGACCCGTCGCGAACCGAATGAGTTCGTCAGCGTGTTTCTCGTACAGCTCTGCGTCAGAGAGATCCATCGATCACTATGACGCTGGCCAACCCGGTTTGGGTGACACGAATCCTGGGAATCCCCGAGATTTCTTCACCCAAACGTATCTACCAGGGCTGAATGAAGTTCACGTCTTTGCGGAACAGGTCGACGCGGGCTCCCAGGTAGATCACCAGTGCACCGAGGCCGATGGTGAGAAACCAGCCGGGAAGCGGCTCGAGGTTGGTGCGATAGGCAAGTACCGATCCAACCACTGCAAGCACGCCAAGTAACATGGCAACAAGCCCGGCGATTGCCCAGCGGCCAATCATCTGGAGTCCGACGACCACACAGGTGAGCACCGGAATGCCGTACCAAATAACGGCCGCCTTCGAGCTCCCGAATTCGCTGAGAAGTCCGATCTCGTTGGCATTCTCTACGGCACCAAAGCTGGTGACGTCGGCGCCGTTGCCAAGATCAAGAAAGGGAAGAAACGTGGTTGCAAGAAGCGCAACAGCTGCCAGTGCAGCAAGCCACCCGTCCCGCCGGAGTTCGTTTGCTTGAATAGCCATGACTGTTGTATCGATCAGTTGCCCGTATCGACGAAATAGGTCGTGCAGCCCATTCCATAACACTTTCCGAGCATTTCATTACTTTTCAAGTCTCTTCGAGAAAGAGATTCAGGTAAAGACGGCGATTCAGGTAAAGACGCCCGGACTGATGAGCGCATCGTTGAGGGTTGAAACACATCGCACGCGCATGCCGTCGACAGAATTTGTGGGGTACCCGGGCGGCACAAGCGCTCGCTTAAAGCCGTGACGAGCCGCTTCGGCGAGTCGGCGGTCGAGGTGGGCAACTCGACGAACCTCACCGGCAAGCCCAACCTCGCCACACACCACCAGGTCGTCGGCAACCGCAACATTGCGCAAGGCCGACTCGACGGCAAAGGCGATTCCCAAGTCGGCGCCCGGTTCGACGACCTTCGCTCCGCCCACCGCCAGGGTGTAGGTGTCGCGTTTGGCAAAGCTCCGCTCACCGTGGCGTTCGAGAACCGCGAGCACCACGGCAAGGCGTCCCGAATCGATTCCCTGGGCCGATCGCCGAGGGCTCGGCAAGTTGGATTCGGCAACCAAGGCTTGCACCTCGACCAACAGCGGGCGATGCCCATCGCTGGTGGCCACCACGGCCGAACCCGGGGCTCCGGCGGCCCGGTCGGCCAGAAAAAGCGCGCTCGGGTCGGCCACACCTTGCAGGCCCGAATCGTTCATCTCGAACAGCCCGATCTCGTTGGTGGAGCCGAACCGGTGCTTGATAGCTCGCAGCAAACGGAGTTCTTGGGTGCGGTCGCCTTCGAACTCGAGCACAGTATCGACCACATGCTCGAGCACCCGCGGGCCGGCGAGGTTGCCTTCCTTGGTGACGTGACCGACCAAAACGGTGGCCAGGCCTCGAGCTTTAGCTTCGACCACCAGACGGTGGGCGCAATGACGAACCTGCCCCACCGAGCCCGGTGCCGAACTGAGCTCGGGGTCGAAGATGGTTTGAATCGAATCGACGATGAGGAGCTCGGGCTTGACGGTATCGAGGTGCATGAGGATCTCGGGTAGCGAGGTGCTCGAAACCATCCAAAGCTCTTCGTGAAGCAGCCCAAGTCGTTCGGCTCGGAGCCGAACCTGCTGCTTGGATTCCTCGGCCGACACGTAGAGCGACCGCGAGCCACCACGGCATCGTGCCGCGGTGAGTTGCAGCAACAGCGTTGATTTGCCAACACCCGGCACGCCGCCGATGAGGGTGACCGATCCGGGAACAAGACCGCCGCCCAAGACTCGATCGATCTCGGGTGAACCCGTGGGTACCGCCGTCCATTCGTCGATGGATATCTCGGTCATCGGCATGGGCGTGTCGGCGCCGACAACCTGACTCAGGCCTTTGCTTTTGGTGGCGATCTCTTCGACGAGACTGTTCCACTCGCCGCACCCACCGCAACGACCCACCCACTTCGGGACTTGGGCTCCACAGGCGGTGCACGCAAAGACGGTTCTGGTTTTTGCCATACCCAGACTCTACGCAACCGGACTGACAAGCTTGGCGAGTACGCCCGCGAAGTCCTGGTCGGTGAGACCCATGTGGTCGCGCAGGTAGGAGTCGATCGAGCCGTAGCGCTCTCGCACCGCCGCCAAGGTCTTCTTCAGCGTGATTCGTTTCAGCTCGAACATGCCCCGCACGTCGTCTCGCTCGATTCCCATCTCGGCGAACGCCTGATAGCGCGCCTCGAGGCGGTCGGCCGGTAAGTAGCGGGCCGACAGTTCGTAGTCGTCGAGAACGGTGCCTTCGTCGACCCCAACCATCAGCAACAACAACGCAGCGGTAAGCCCGGTGCGATCTTTCCCGCCGCTGCAGTTGAACACCACCGGCCCGCGGGTGGGATCGGCAACTTCCCGGATAACCGCAGCGACTGCGTCGCTGTACCAATCGAGCATCCGGCCGTAGGCGTCGGCCATGTCGTCGAACGAGAAACTGCGAAGCTCCCCCCGCTTCAACGCCTCGACCGACGACGTGTGATCGGGTCCGCTGGCGCTGATGGGGTACCGGAAGTACTCGACGCCAACCGCGTCGGAGAGAACCGACGGGTGTTCGGCGACCTCGCCGTCGCTGCGGAAATCGCAGGACACCTCTATACCGAGTTGGAGAAGCAGGTCGACATCGTGTGGGGTAAGTAAGCCCGGGTTGTCCGACCGGTACACCTGCCCCCACCGGGTGGGGCCAGCGGGGGTCGGGTACCCGCCAAGATCACGAACGTTCGAGGGCCCCTCCAGTGGCAGCCGCCGCTCGGCGGTCACCACGAAGGGGTCGCCTTCGGCAAACAGATGTACGTAGTACCGCTTGGTCGGGTCGGGCAACGGAAGCACGGCTACCCCCGGCGAGTCGGGGGCCCGTACATCGATGCCGGCGTCACTGGGGTTGTCGCTCAGAAACACCGACGCATCCGGCGCACCCCGCCAGGTAACCACCAGCGAGTCATCGACCCGCTCAACATTGGGAAACGAAATCATCCGCCACCCTAGGCCGCCAGTTCATGGTCAGTTAACGAAAATTTCGCCATCGACGTCGATGGTGGGGAGGATTCGATCGAGCCAACCCGGAAGCCACCAGTTGGCTTCGCCCATCAGCTTCATCGTGGCTGGCACAAGCACCAACCGGACGATGGTGGCATCGACCAGAATCGCCGTGGCCAGGCCGAGCCCGAACATCTTGGTCACCGGGTCGGCGCTCACCACGAAGCCGCCGAACACGGCGATCATGATGAGCGCCGCCGAGGAAATGACCCGGGCAGTTCCGGCGATGCCGTGAATAACCGATGCATCGTTGTCGCCGGTGGCCAGGTATTCCTCTCGAACTCGAGAAAGCAGGAACACTTCGTAGTCCATCGAGAGCCCGAAGAGGATGGCAAACATAAACATCGGGATGAAGGACACGATCGGCACGGTCGTCTCGAGGCCAATCAGCTCCTTGCCCCACCCCCACTGGAACACCATCACCAGTACGCCGTAGGAAGCACCGATGCTGAGCAGGTTCAGGATCGCCGCCTTGAGTGGCACAAGGATCGAACGGAACACCATCGTGAGCAGCACGAACGACAACAAGATGACCGCCACGATGAACACCGGCAATCGGTCGGTGACTCGGCCGGCGATATCGGCAAATGTTGCCGAGGCGCCTCCCACATGGGCCTTCGCTGGGCTGTCGTCGAGGATGTCGGGAATCACCTCGGCCCGCAGTCGGGCGATGGTGTCGACGGTCGCATTGTCTTGCGGAGCGGTAGTGGGGAACGCGAGAAGCGTCGCGACTCCGGCATCGGCGTTGACATCGGCGGGAGCCACGCCAGCTATTCCCGCATCGGCGGCAATTGCAGCGGCCAGCGGTTCAACGATCGAGGCGTCCTGGGAGATATCGACCGCAATAAGCAGCGGCCCGTTGATTCCCGGACCAAACCCTTCAGCAGCCAGGTCATACGCCCGACGTTGGGTGGTCGACTCGGCCAAGGTTCCGTCGTCGGGGAACCCCAGACGCAAGCCCAGCACGGGCGCCGAGATAGCCAGCAACAGCAGGGTGACGCCAATGGCATAGGGCCATGCGTGGTTCGAAACGTGGCGCCCCCATCGCTCCCAGCCCGGGCTGAGAGCTGCCCGATCGCCGGGGAGCACACCACGTCGGTGCAAGCCGAACCGGTTGATCCAGTGACCAGCCACGCCCAGAAACGCAGGGAGGAGTGAGATCGAGGCCATCACCATGATGGCCACGATGATCGACGTTGCGACACCCGCACCGGTCAGCGCCGGCACGCCAGCCACAGCCAGACCAAGAATCGCGATAACTACTGTTCCGCCGGCAAACACCACTGCCAGACCGCTGGTGGCAACCGCCCGACCTGCGGCCTCGTCGACCGACATGTCACGGGCCAGAAACTCGCGGTAGCGGGTGACAAGGAAGAGCGCGTAGTCGATGCCAACGCCGAGGCCCACCATCGCCCCAATCGACGTCGCCCAGAACGGAATCTCAATCAGATGGTTCACCAAAGTCATCGAGCTCACACCCAGGCCCAGCCCAAACAGGGCCATGCCGATCGGAAGCCCCATGGCGATTACCGAACCGAACGCCAGCAGAAGAATAATGATCGCCGCCAGGATGCCAAACGCTTCACCGAGGCCCGATTCAGGCTCGTCGAAGGTGAAGAACAGCTCACCCCCAGCCTCGACCTGCACCGCTTCGTTGTCGGCCTGAGCCTCGACCACAGCTTTGAGGTTCTCGAGATCAGCCGCCGACAGCTCTTCGACGAGCGGATACTGCACGGGCAGCACGGCGATTCGACCATCGGGCGAGAACAAACCCGACTGGCGTGCGTCGTCAACACCTCCATCGAGTGCGGCGGTTGCATCAGCCACCGCAAGAACCTGCGGCAGATCCTCGATCATCTGCTGGGTCTCGGCGAGTCCAGCCTGAGCCTGCGCCGAATCGAAGAAGCTCGCGGCGGGGTCGGTGGGAGTCAGTACCATCTGCGCCGTGATACCGGCTTGGTCGGACTGTGCAACCGACAAGAGCTCAAGCGCCTCGGCCGAGTCGACGCCCGGGACAGTAAAGCCATCCTCGAGCTCCTTGCCACCAGTGCTCGAAGCAACCACCACCAAGAGAGCGGCGACAAACCACACGCCGATCACCCGCCAGGGATGAGCGGCGGAGAACTTTCCGAGACGATACAGAAGTGAGGACATTGCGAACGCTCCTTCGAGCTGGGACGACGATTTGGGGTCCTCTTCATCGTGACGAAATCATCGATTTCGCACACCGGTGATACGGCCAATTCCGGCCTGACCGATCGGCTAGCAAACCGGCTCGCGAAGACTGTCCTTTTGCCCGTTCCCCCGCGGCCAGCTAATCCGTACTGTGAGAACACATGGCTTCTACCTCTTGGCGCACAGCACTCCGCACATTCCTCGATGAACCACGGGTCGAGGACCCGCCGGGTCGCGACTGGCGCGACTACGCCATGGTTGGCGTCGCCCTCATCTCGCTGCTGCTTGAGACGGTGTTTCGCAACGACATTTCGCTGCCCACCATTTCGGTTCCGTTAGCTGCCCTCATCGTCGTAGCGTTGCTGTGGCGCCGCGAGTACGTGATGCCCACTTTCGTTCTGGCTTTCGGCGGGGTTCTCCTGTTCGACGTAACTGCGCTCATTGCTGGCGAGGAATCAATCAACCTCTACACCACGGTGTTTTCTCTGGTCTTCATGTTCTCGCTGTTTCGCTGGGGCAGCGGAAAAGAGGCCCGGATCGGCACGATCCTTGCCTTCACCGTCGGGGTATTGGCCAACATCGTCGACGACACGTTCCTGGTAGGCGATCTCATCGGCGGACTCATCGTGCTGTGCCTGCCAGCGGTATTCGGACTGGCCATCCGCTTGCAGACGGCCAACCGCGAACTCGAGGAAGTAAGCCGCGCCCAAGCCTTCGAGCAGGTGAAGAACAACGAACGAACCGAGTTGGCCCGCGAACTCCACGACACGGTTGCTCACCACGTGTCGGCCATCGCTATACAAGCCCAGGCCGGCCGGTTCCTGGCCAAGTCGAACTCGCTCAAAGGCGCTGAAGAAGCATTGGCCGTCATCGAAGAAGAAGCGTCTCGTACACTGACCGAGATGCGATCGATTATCGAGGTGCTACGAGACAGCGATTCGCCAAGCGAGCTGGCGCCCCAGCATGGTCTAGCAGACATCGATTCGCTCATCCCGTCCGCAGCAACCGATACGCCAACGGTCACCATCAACCGCACGGGCAATCTCTCCGACATCGGTGCGGCCGTCGACGCCGCCATCTACCGGCTGACCCAGGAGTCCATCACCAACGCCGTGCGGCACGCTTCCAATGCCACTCGCATCGACGTCACCATCGACGGCCAGCCCGACGCCATCGCCCTCACGGTTGTCGATGATGGCCGAGCGACCTCTTCCGCTCCGTCCACTCCCTCGTCACGCGGGTTCGGACTGATCGGCATGAACGAACGGGCCGCCCTGCTCGGCGGAACACTGCACGCTGGCCCCCACCCCGACGGCGGCTGGCACGTCAAGGCCTCACTCCCCCGGCGAGCATCGTGACCATCCGGGTCCTTATCGCCGACGATCAGGACATCATCCGGGCGGGGCTTGCCACGATTCTCGATGGCCAACCCGATATGGAAGTTGTCGGCCAGGCCGCCGATGGCCGCGAGGCCATTGCGATGGCGCGCCAACTTCGTCCCGATGTGTGCCTGTTCGATATCCGCATGCCGCACGTCGACGGGGTCGAAGCCACTATGCAGCTTGCTGGCCCCGACGTCGACGACCCGCTGGCTGTTGTGGTCATCACCACCTTCGACTCCGACGACTACGTGCATGGCGCACTCAAGGCCGGCGCCCGAGGTTTTCTCCTGAAAGATGCGGGCCCCGACCTGTTGGTTCAAGCCATCCGGGCTGCCGCGTCGGGCGAAGCCCTCATCGCTCCAAGCGTCACCGCTCGCCTTCTCGCTGACTTCGCCACCGGCTCCAGCGATTCGCCGCCAGCCCAGCCCATCGATCCGCTTACCGAACGCGAAGAAGAGGTACTGGTAACCGTGGCCAAAGGCCTCACCAACGCCGAAATCGCCGACGAGCTCCACATCAGCCTCAGCACCGTAAAGTTCCACCTCGCCAGCCTCATGCAAAAGCTCGCAGCCAGAAACCGAGTAGAGATAGCAATGTGGGCCTACGAAACCAACAGAGTCCAAAAGTAAGCAGAGCCTCCGACCGCAGCGCCAACGCGGTACCTCGGAACGCGGTGCCTGGCACCAAACAGGCCTTTCGGTGCCAGGTACAAAAGTTCATATGGGCGCAACCATAGGCCCGGCCCAAGCATCGCAACGATGTTGCCGCGTACCGCAGGGAACCACGCTGCCACGGTGCCTGGCACCAAACACGACCTCCGGTTCCAGGCACCCGCGGACTGTTACCTGGAGATCTCGGCAGGACTCTCGCCAAACGCAAGAGGCCGGTCGAGCATTTGCTCGACCGGCCTACTTTGCGAAATTCGCAGAAGCGGTATTACTTGAGCTCTACCGAACCGCCTGCGGCCTCGATGGCCTCCTTGGCTTTCTCGGCGTCTTCTTTCGAAGCCTTCTCGAGGATGGGGCTTGGTGCGTTGTCGACCAGGTCCTTGGCCTCTTTGAGTCCGAGGCTGGTAAGGCCACGAACCTCTTTGATAACGCCAATCTTCTTGTCGCCAGCGCCGGTGAGGATGACATCGAACTCATCCTGCTCTTCGGCAGCTGCGCCGCCACCGTCGCCGCCGGCCGGTGCGGCCATCGCTGCCATGGGGGCAGCTGCGGTCACGCCGAAGCGCTCTTCGAATTCGTCGAGCAGTTCTTTCAACTCAAGAACACTCATGCTGGAGATCGCGTCGAGGATCTCGTCTTTGGTAGCCATTATCAGCTCTCCTCTGTTTCGGTATCGGTTTCTTCGGCCGGAGCCTCGGACTCAGCCTCGGCGGGTGCCTCGGCGTCGGGTGTTGAATCGTCGGCGGGAGCCGCCGATTCATCGTCCGCGGCTTCCGAGGCAGGTGCCTCGTCGGCTGAAGCGGTTTCGTCAGCGGCAGCATCGGCTGGCGCATCGGTTTCGGTGGCCGCAGCATCATCTGCTGGGGCGGCATCATCTGTATCGTCGGCGGCTTCTGCGGCGGGCTCTTCAGCGGCGGCAGGAGCATCGGGGGCGGCGTCGGGGCCGCCACCTTCTGCGATGAGTGCGTTGAGTGCGTAGGCGAAGTCGCGGGGCACTGCCTGGAGCAGCGAAGCGAACTTCTGCATGGGTGCTGCAAGGCCTCCGGCCAGACGGGCCAGAAGTACTTCGCGGGGCGGAACCTTGGCGAGAGCGTTGACGTCGTCAGGCGAAAGGACCGCATCGTCGAGCATGCCGCCCTTGATGACGAGTGCGTCGTTTTCCTTCGCGAAGTCCGACAGTGCCTTCGCGACACCAACCGCATCGCCACGCTCGCCGTCGGCGGTTTGGCCAACAAATGCGAGGGCGGTGGGGCCGGTGAAGTGCTCTTCGAGATCGGTCAGACCAAGCTCTTTGACCGCACGAAGTGCCAGGGTGTTCTTGTAAATCTTGTATTCGCCACCGGCTTCGCGCATTGCAGCACGGAGCTTGGCCATTGCGGGGACGTCGAGTCCGCGGTACTCGGTCAGAACAACAGCTGAGCTGTTTTCGAACTTCTCGCGTACCTCGGCGACTGCCGCAACCTTTTCAGGCCGTGGTTCGGTTCTCATAGAGTTTTCCTCTGCTTCTTCGTGCTTCTCAGGGCTTCTTCAGTTTTGCTTCATGGGTTGTCGCCGGAAAACCAATGAAGGCGTTCACTTCCAAAGAAGCGAACGCCCATTCGCGAACAGCACCGCTGTCCGGATCATGGATATTCACCTCATCAGGCGGCGATTCGAGCTACATGACGTAGCGTCGAATCGACCTTTCAGCAGCCAGGCTGCAACCGGACGTCTTCGGCGACCAGATTTCGATTGTGGCGCAAGCCTAACGGGGCTTGCCCTAGTGTTCCTACTCGGCCTCGGCTTCTGCTGGAACTTCAGCGGCGGCTTCTTCGGCCGGGGCTTCAGATGCGGGGGCCCCCTGAGCAGGAGCGGCGGGTGTATCGGCGGCAGGGCCGTCCTCGCTGGAGATGCGGTTGGGGTCGAGCTTGACGCTTGGACCCATGGTGGACGACACCGAGACTTTGCGCACGTACTTGCCCTTTGCCGAGTTGGGCTTTACCCGAAGGAGCTCTTCGTACACGGCACTGAGGTTACGATGAAGATCGTCGGCGCTGAAGCTGACCTTGCCGACGGGAACGTGGACGTTTCCGAATTTGTCGGTCCGGTACTCGACCTTGCCGCCCTTAAATTCGGCGACGGCCTTCGCGACATCGGGGGTGACGGTGCCGGTCTTGGGGTTGGGCATGAGGCCACGGGGGCCAAGCGCACGACCGAGCTTTCCGACGGTGGGCATCATGTCGGGGGCGGCGATTGCGACGTCAAAGTCGAGCATGCCGCCTTCAACCTCGGCGGCGAGATCGTCGGCGCCAACAAACTCGGCACCAGCTTCGCGGGCAGCGGCGGCGGCTTCGCCCTGAGCAAACACGGCAACCCGAACTTCCTTACCGGAGCCAGCAGGAAGACTGATGGTGCCTCGCACCATTTCTTCGGCCTTGCGGGGGTCGACGCCGAGGCGGACAACTAGGTCGACGCCCTCGTCGAAGTTTTTTCCACCCAGGCTCTTGATGACACCGATTGCTTCGGGTCCAGAGTGCAGGGCTTCTCGGTCGTAACGCTTAACGGCGTCGTCGTACTTCTTTGCCATGATGGCCTCCCGTGAGTTGGCGCCCACTTTGAGCGCTCCGGTACCTCTGGCCGCGTCGCCGTTTGCGACTCGACCGGTGTGTTCAAAGCAAAGCTCTGAACCTGCGAACGGGCGGGCGAGGTGCTCCCGCTGCTGTCGCAGAATTGCTACTCCTTGACGGCTGCTACTTAACGGCGATGCCCATGCTGCGGGCGGTGCCACGAACCTGCTGTTTGGCGCCTTCCATATCGATGGCGTTGAGGTCGGGCATCTTTAGCTCGGCGATCTCGGCCACCTGAGCTTCGGTAATGGATCCGGCTTCTTCACGACCCGGCTCCTGTGCGGCCTTCTCAAGACCGGCCGCCTTGCGAACCAAGAATGCCGTCGGCGGAGTTTTGGTGATGAAGGAGAACGAGCGATCTTCAAAGATGGTGATCTCGACCGGAATGATCTGACCCCGGTTGCCTTCGGTCTTTGCGTTGTACTCCTTGCAGAAGTCCATGATGGCGATACCGTGCGGACCGAGTGCGGTACCGACCGGCGGAGCAGGCGAGGCCTGGCCAGCAGGGATCTGGATCTTTACAACTGCCGAGACTTGTTTCTTTGCCATGATGGCGTCCTTGTGAATTTCGAGTGTGCTGCGGTGACGCAGTCACGATGTGGTCCAACGTTCGAAGCGCTGATTGGTAGCACGGGACCAGCGGATAAGTCTGCCCGCATCTAGGGGCCGAGTACAACCGGGGCGTGTGGGCCCTGGGGGATTCTTGGTTCGAGCCGGATGCTCAGAGGCGGGCAACCTGGGAGAACTCGAGTTCGACGGGGGTTTCCCGGCCAAAGATGTTGACGAGAACCTTGACCTTGAGCTGCTCTTCGTTGATCTCGCGAACCTCGCCCGAGAAATCGGCGAAGGGGCCTTCTTTGACCCGCACCGATTCGCCAACCTCAAACTCGAAACGAGCCTTGGTGCGGCTTGGGGCTTGTTCGCCCTCGACCTTGACCTGGAGGAACTTCTCGACCTCTTTGCGACGCAAAGGCGAAGGGCGACCGCCCGGAGGGCCAACGATGTTGGTGATACCCGGGGTGTTTCGGATGATGTACCAGGCATCGTCGTTGAGGCGAGCTCGAACGACGAGGTAGCCGGGAAACATCTTTTTCTGCACGATGACTTTTTTGCCGCCCTTGAACTCGGCAACATCTTCCATGGGGATAACCACTTCGTAGATGCGGTCTTCCATGTTCATCGAGCTTGCGCGGGCCTCGAGGTTTTGTTTGGCCTTCTTCTCATAGCCCGACTGGGTATGCACGGCGTACCATTTGCCGGGCTTGTCGTAGGGGCTTTCAACCGGAGCCGGTGCGGCCTCGGCTTCGAACAGTTCGTCTTCGTCGATCACGTCGGCCGGCGC